>DASXJO010000858.1:0-3064 GCA_036497385.1 Candidatus Angelobacter sp.
GTGAACAAACGCAAAGGACAAAAAGCCGACTTACCGCATCCTGAATCAGATGATCCGAAAAAATAGCCGCGGGCCAGAGCAGAGCAGCTGCGGGTTGCTGTAAAAACAATAAAATCGTGCCTTAACACTTCAATCGTATTCCGATTAAGGTAAATGCCCGCCACGTCCTTCCTTGACTTATCAACTCATCCCAACAGGCGGAAAACGGGCTCGACGCCAATCGCCAAATCTGCCAATGCTGAAGGCGGCTTGAGGGCAATAACCGTCATCATCCTCACATATGAAATCCACAGATCCACTCCATTACTTACGCGAGAATGCACATCCGCTGACCAGCACGGGGCAGGAGTATGGCGAACTTTTGGAACTGATTGGCGGCTCACGTTTTGTGCTGCTGGGCGAGGCGTCGCACGGGACACGTGAGTTCTACCAGCGTCGCGCGGAAATAACCAAGCGGCTGATCGAAAACGGCAGATGTTCCGCCGTGGCGGTGGAAGCAGACTTCCCCGATGCACATCGGGTAAACCGCTGGGTGCGGGGCGGCACAGATGATGCCGATGCGATTGCCGCGCTCGGCTCATTCCAACGCTTTCCCGCATGGATGTGGCGCAACACGGTTGTAGTCGACTTTGTTACCTGGCTGCGCGGCTACAATGCGCGCCTGCCGGTGGGCGCACGCAAGGTTGGATTTTACGGACTTGATCTTTACAGCTTGCACGCTTCTGCCCGCGCGGTCCTGAGTTTTCTGGAGAAGGTTGATCCTGAAGCCGCACGGCGCGCCCGCTATCGTTATTCCTGTTTTGAGCACTTTGGCGAAGATACCCAGGCGTACGGTTATGCCGCAAACTTCGGCATGGGAAATTCCTGCGAGGATGAAGTAGTGAATCAGCTCATGGAAATGCAGCGCCGCGCAGCCGATCTGGCTGCCCGCGACGGCAAGGTTGATCCCGACGGTTTCTTTGTGGCGGAACAGAACGCCCGCCTGGTAATGAATGCCGAGCGCTACTACCGGACCATGTTCCAGAGCAACGTGGAATCCTGGAACCTGCGCGACCAGCATATGTTTGAGACGCTGCAAGCTCTGGAACAGCATTTGGGAGGCGAATCCGCAAAGCTAGCCGTGTGGGCGCACAATTCGCATCTGGGCGATGCCCGCGCCACGGAAATGAGTGAGCGCGGTGAGTGGAACATTGGCCAACTTGTCCGGGAAAAATATGGCAAAGCGGCACTGCTTCTGGGCTTCACAACTTATACGGGAACAGTGACAGCAGCCTCTGCATGGGGTGCGCCGGCGGAGAAGAAACAAGTAAGACCCGCGCTGGTGGGAAGCCATGAAGAATTGTTTCATCGCACAGGACTGCGCAATTTCTTTCTAGACCTGCGCGGCGACAAACGCTGGCTCAGTGACACCTTCGATCGTGCACGGCTGGAGCGGGCGATCGGCGTCATCTATTTGCCCAAATCAGAGAGAAGGAGCCATTACTTCCACGCGCGGCTGCAAGAACAATTTGATGTTATGGTCCACCTGGATGAAACAACCGCGCTGGAACCGCTGGAGCGCACAGCGCAATGGGAAGCAGGCGAAGTCCCAGAGACATATCCGTTCGCGGTGTAGGAGCGCTGCTTATCGGCAGGGTGAGGCTGAAGGTGCTCTCTATACGAATTTTTTGATGGCTGCATAGATAAATCAAGCAGCTTCAGTTTTCTTTTCTTTGCTGCGCAAGGTGCGAAAGGTGATGGAATAACGCAGCGCTTTCACGGCGGGGATGCTGTGCTGGAATTTCCAGCGCGCGGGTCCGCGGATCACATAAATGGAACGCGGCTCAAGCGTAAGCGCAACCGGCTTGCCTTCCGCCTTGTATGGTTTAAAGCGCATCCGCGAAACGCTGGCCAGTGAAATCCCAATGATGGTCCCAAACTGCGGCGCATCACGATGCCAGCCGATGGGCGCGCCGGGAGAATATTCCGTGACCATGCCTTCGACCAGATCAGCAGCGGAGACGCTAGCGAATTGCGCCGCGCGCTGGCGCACAGCGGAAAGAAATTCAGGAAAGCTCTGGGTCGGCGTGGCCCGGCGGGTGGTGAAGTCATACTCAAGGCCAAATTCCAACACGCGACGTTTGGCCGTGTATCCATGAAAATCAAAGGCCTGAAAAGGCAGTTCACGGAAGACGCGGACCAAGCCGGATTCTTCATCCTGGCTAAGAAAGTCAGGCTGGTAGCGCAGGCCTTCCGGCAGGTTGTCGATCGGGAAAAGCGTACCGGAAGTGAGGGAGGAACCCATTTTTAAATAGATGCCTGCTTATCCCAAAAGGCTCCATTGGCAGATCAGAGCACCATCCATGCAATTGCCAAGTTTTCTCGGCCATGAACCAAACTAACGGTGGCCAAGAAGAACAGGCAGGAGTAAGAGCGCTCCCTTAATCCCAAAGAACCCAGTCGATTAACTTCCCGCATCTATTCTGGATTTCTATAGGCTGTATAGAACGTCACCCGTTAAAAATCTTGCCACTCGGAGAGAGTTCCCCAAAATGGAGAAACTGAAGAACCTGTTACGCCCGAGTCTTGTCGTTATCAGTTTTGCTGCTTGCGCCGCAGTTGCCGGATGCGGTGGACACGCGACAACACCACAGAACGCCGCAGTGGCACCTTCACCGGCGCCAGCCCCATCTCCCTCTCCCGGCACAACCAACCCCAGCGCAAAAACGATTTCTGACATACAGAAGCTGACCGGCTGGCAAACCTGTTTTGGCTCGTGCACCGGAACACCGGCGGCAGTTTTTTCCATGGCGCAGGGGGTTGCCGCGCCGTCACTCAGCGGAGCTTCTGCCCGATTCCAGTTGCTGAAGGGGACTAGACCTTTTGGCGGCGCACTATGGTTCAAAGCGCTGGGCGCGCAAAACAGCGCCACGCATTTTATTTTCGACCTGAACTTCTACGTCGACAATCCTGCCGCCGCGCAAGCGATTGAGTTCAATGTGACGCAGAGCGCCGACGGCGGACGCTATAACTTTTCCACGCAGTGCGACCTCGTCGGCGGACACACTTGGCGCGTCTGGGACCC
>DASXJO010000859.1:0-11507 GCA_036497385.1 Candidatus Angelobacter sp.
CATCCACCACCACAGGCGTCTCTAATCCGGCCACCGGCACGTTACAACCTTCGTCTCGGTATAGAAATTCACGCCGTCTTTGCCCAGCGCGTGCAGATCGCCAAAGAATGAACTCTTCCATCCTGAGAATGGAAAGAACGCTACCGGCGCGGGCACGCCGACGTTGATTCCGACCATCCCGGCAGTAACGTTGTGTGTAAACTGCCGCGCCGCGCCACCGGAGCGGGTAAAGACAGAGGCCGCATTGCCGTACTCAGACTGGCTCACAACGTCAATCGCTTCTTTCAAGTCTTTAACGCGGATCACAGACACCACCGGTCCAAAAATCTCTTCTTTCGCTACGCGTGACTCAGGATTTACTTTGTCCAGGATGGTTGGCCCAACGAAGTAGCCTTTGCCATTCGCAACGGGATCTTTGCGGCCATCGCGCGCTATAACCGCGCCTTCTTCTTCTCCCAGTTCGATATAGCTGAGGATGCGCTTCTTCGATTCATCGGTGATCACCGGCCCCATGCCCGTCTTCACGTCACAGCCGTTGCCCACAGTTAGGTTGTCAGCGGCGCGTACCAATTCTTTTACCAATGGATCGCCGATTTCGCCTACTGCAATGACAACGCTCGTCGCCAGGCAGCGTTCGCCGGCGCAGCCAAAACCTGAGCCCATTACCGCCGCGACCGTCGATTTCATGTCAGCATCCGGCAGCACCACAGAATGATTTTTGGCTCCGCCCAGCGCCTGCACACGTTTCCCATTGTTGGCTGCGGTTTGATAAATGTATTTCGCAACTGCGCTCGATCCAACAAATGACACGGCCCGCACACGTGGATCGGTCAACAGCTGGTCGACCGTGCTTTTTGCTCCGTGAACCAGGTTCAAAACGCCCGGAGGTAGTCCAGCTTCCTGCGCCAGTTCAACCATGCGCGCTGCCGTGCGCGGGACTTTATCAGAGGGCTTCAGGATAAAAGTATTGCCGCAGGCAATGGCCAACGGAAACATCCACAACGGAACCATCATGGGAAAATTGAACGGCGTAATGCCCACGCATACGCCCACTGGATACCGCGTCGACCAGCTATCGACGGAGCTGCCGACACGATCCACTGTATCGCCCATCATTAATGTAGGCGCGCCGCAGGCAAACTCAATGCATTCAATTCCGCGATCAAATGATCCCTGCGCTTCTTCACGCGTCTTACCATTCTCTTCCGTGATCAGGCCGACCAGCTCCTGTGTGTTCGCTTCCAGCAATTCACGAAACTTAAACAGCACCTTGCAGCGCTGCACCACCGGCGTTTTGCTCCACGCGGGAAATGCCTTGTGGGCCGAATCAATGGCGGCGGAAATCTCTTCTGGAGTACAGCGCGGGATCTCAGCCACAGCTTCGCCTGTGGCGGGATTGTGCTGTATATCCTTTGGGCCGGTTGAGATCACGGCCTTTCCATCAATATAAAGCGGGCAGGCTTTCAGTTCGGCGGCGGTTGCGGTTGGCGTCATTAGGGACCTCACAGGATGTATCTAAATTTTACACCGCAGTGCCGTTGAACGGCCCTGTTCGGACGTTTACAGACGCATACCCATCAACTCATTGGATGGCGGACCATGATCGTGCTTTAAGATCTACAACCGCAAATCGCAGTTCGCTTGTATAGCTGGCGCCTTTCGCGTCCTGCAGCCATAGTTGTTGGGGACCGGGAAGCATCTCTGAAAAAATGAGTTCTTCCCCTTCTGCGTCTGAAGAATTCATACGGCGAATCGCGCGGCATAAGATTTCCACCAGTACAGGACTTTCCAGGTCCACATAGAACGGCTTTACTTCCAAAACGCTTTTAACAAACCCTTTCTGCGGCAGGCCGTGGCTTTTCATCCATCTTCTGGCTCCCAGAAAGCGGCTGGGTTCATCTTTTTTCGTGGCGAAATCCAGTTCGTCGTTGCGGAAACGCCAGGTTTCGCGATGAATCACAAGCTTATCGATCAGCACCCGGGGAGCATGACGCAGTGGCGGGATCCAGGAGGCCTTGTTCATCACAAATGCGAAAAGAAGATCAGAAAATGCTTCAAGAATGTGAAAACGCCGGCCGTCTGCAAGGCTTACCACTTCAATGGCTGCGTCGCGCTCGTTCAACACCAGCCCGCTGATAGGGTGGGAATCACATTCACGGGGAGCCACGGCATCCGGCGTGGTGGCCAGGAAGTAGTCTTTGGGCCGCAACACGCCTTCACTCGTGCGAACCGTTGTGGTTTGGTCCGCCTGACTATTGAGGATTTTGAAACAGCTGGAAGCCAAATCCCACTGCGTCGCTTGAACTAGATCCTGGGGATTGGGATGTTGCTCGACCAGCGCCGCATGGCACAGAGTGTTTTTCCCCGCATGCACCTCACCCAACACATAAAGCAAATCGCCTCTGCGAACGGCCTCGGAATCCTCCGCTACCAGCATAAGATCAGGGCAGAAATAGCGAACAGGATAATATCCCGGCCCGAATTCGGGGAACATCTGCTCCACCTTTTCATTCAGATCATGGACTTTAAGTTGGACCGTAGAATCTTGTTGCCCGATCGACAACATCTCATCCCACTTCCGGCGAAAGAGCTTCTCTATGTCGCCGAGAGATGAAGCGTTGAGGAGTTTTGGCTCCGTATAATTCCACCAATCCTGCAATCGGACAGCGCCGCTGGACTCGGCCGCAAGCTCACGATATGTCTGACCAAACAAGCGTTCAAAGTCCAGCGCTGTTGATTGCATGAACCAGCGCAGAGTTTTTAATAGAAGAGAGAGGGCCGGAACAATTGGACTGAGCAGCTCGGGTGTGATTTGGATTGCCGCATCTCTCTGGCAATCCTCATAGACAACTGTTCGTCCGCCATAGGTAGTTCCCGGATTTCGACTTCCCGGAACGTTTGTGACCTCTTCAAAAACAAGCTCAACGTTGCGCATTGCCTGATTCAGTTGGATGGGATCGCCGGCAGCGCCCTCTACTTCCTTGCGCGCCGCCTCAAGCTTGTCTAAAGCGTTGAGCGCTGTTTTGCGAAGCTCAAGGTCGCCAACTCTGAGCAGTTGCTGGCGCAGAGAGATTTCTGAATTGACTTCAACCGGGACCAGAAACCGCCAGACAAGGATGCCCTTGTCTGCCTTGGTTTTCAACATCTCTTTCAGTTCCGGCTGACTGCAATCGTCAAATCGTGGATCATCCTGGATTGCGTTCAATATTTCTTCCGGCAAAGTTTTTCCGTCACATCGGGACAGTATTGCCTGCTCCAGTTCGGAAATCGGGACGGGTGAGAACCCAGGACGCTGCAACATTCCGTTGTCGATGACAGCGTCAGGAACAAGGCGAGGAGGAATCCACCAATCCATGCCCTCCAGCAACGAAAGACTCGCAGCGATTTTCTCGATTGCCCAATTTTCAAAATATGTCTGGCGTCGTTTGGTCAGCGATGGCCCATAGCTTTGTTGGATAACGCTCGAACCAGGCTCAATCCTCCCCCAAGCCACCGGACCAAAGAACCCGATCGTGTCGTTTTTCACGCAATATCGCTGGGCATAATTCGCTACAAGTTCCTCATGATTGCGCTGCCGCTGATTTCTCGTTGAGGCTCCGCTCTCGCGGGCCACAAATTGCACAGCGGTTTCAAATGCCTGCCGATTTTGCCAGATCACTGCCTCCTGGAACATCGGGTCGCGTGCAAAGTCCCGCAGTGTTTCTGTTTGGTCAGTTAAAGAATTCGTGAAGCTCTGGACCCATTCGGCATTGCGGCGCTCGCATTCCTGCTTGGCTTCAGCAATTTCTTTCAATATTCGCTGGATCTCTGGAGAAAAGTCCTCCGCATGCGGTATCTTGCCTTCAGTCAGGCGCCGCCGTGCGTTGAGCACATTCTTAAACGTTGCGCCATAACGGTCTTCGCCTTTCTGGCGCAGCTCGTCCATCGTTTCATTCAAGAGGCGGATGGCGCTTTGCAACAGCGATTGGACATGCTCTTCGGCTGAGATCAGTGCGTCTGCTTCTGCGCTACAACGCGGCTGACCAAGACGCTCGATCTGTTCTGCCCGGAAACCGGCTCCACGCAACACAAACCATCGCCAGATACCCCATTCAAACGGAACCAGAGTCTCTAAATGTGGTGGCAAAGCATTGCTTAATCCAGGCATTAGGAAGTCCCCGGAATGCGACAGCTAAAAAATGATTTTCGCCATATCTTATTAAAATAATTACCCTGCGGTTTCAAACTATTCCCTTTATATACTGTTCAGCATGGCTGAATTGAATCAGGCTGGGATTGCTGCTAAAAGTCAAAAAGATTTCGTCGCTCCTTCGCTTTTAAATATCCTCGTACTCTGGGGTTTCATCATCGCTCTGGCCGTTCTTTCTATAACAGCAGTGCATCCGCCTCAGCCGTTGCCCGCAACCGCTCCTGAAAATGAGTTTTCTGCCCAGAGAGCACTGATCCACGTCCGCGAAATTGCTAGCGTACCCCATCCTCTTGGCTCAGCCGCGGACGCGGCGGCTCGCAATTATCTAGTTGCGCAGCTCACGCAACTTGGCCTGCAACCACAAATTTTCTCGTCCCTAGGCGTGGATTCCAGCGGACGCTTAATAATCGCAGGGAGAGTAAATGACATTGTGGGACGGCTCCCCGGCACAGCATCTGGCCCGGCAATCGTTTTGATGGCACACTATGATTCAGTTTACAGTGCTCCGGGCGCGGGGGATGACGCATCAGGTGTAGCTTCCATTCTTGAAATCCTACGCGCGCTCAAGCACGGTCCGCCGATCCAACGCGACATAATCGTGCTATTCACCGATGGCGAAGAAGCGGGGCTTCTAGGCGCTGAAGCCTTTGCCCACTCACATCCGTGGATGAGAGATGCCGGACTCATCCTGAACTTTGAGGCGCGCGGTAACCGTGGGCCTTCTCTTCTTTTTGAAACCAGTCAAAATAACCGGCCGCTCATTCAGGCCGTTGCTCACGTCGCGCCGTATCCAATCGGTTCATCCCTCTTTTACGAATTGTACAAAATCCTTCCCAATGACACTGATTTCACAGTGTTTCGCCCGGCAGGAATTCCCGGGCTGAACTTCGCTTTCGGTGAAGGTCTTGAGGCGTACCACTCTCCGCTTGATACTCCCGATCATCTTAGCCTTGCTTCTCTGCAACACCACGGCTCGTATGGATTGGCCTTGGCTCGCCACTTTGGGCAGCTCGATCTAGCGGCGTTGCGGAATTCCCAAGGTGACGACGTGTTTTTCGACTGGTTTGGCAGTCGGCTGGTTGCATACAGCCGGCGCTGGGTGCTCCCTGGACAGATTTTGATCACATTGCTGTTGGCTATCGCGCTGCTCTTGGTCTTCCGCCGCCCGGAATTTAGCAGGAAGCGCTTTCTTTTCGGTCTGCTTGCCTGCATCGCTATTCTTATTCTTCTGGTTGCGACCATGGCTGCAGTATGGTGGCTCATTTCCTTCGTTCTTGCCGGTCGACGCGTCATTGGCGATTGTCCAGCAAACCTTTTTCTTCTAAGCGCACTCATGCTGTTCGGTGCATGCGTGGGTATGCTCCTGGTCGGTTTCTTTCGCAAACGTCTCGGTCAACAGGAACTCTCTCTTGCAGCTTTGTCGTTGTGGTTCGTCTTAAGTTGGCTCCTTGCGCTGGAGCTTCCCTCCGGAAGCTATCTTTTGTTCTGGCCTTTGCTGCTCGGCCTGCTGGGCAATGCTGCTTCCAACTTTGGGAATAAATCCACAGTCCATCAATCCAGAGCCCAGTGGATACGCAGCATCCCTGCCCTTGCGGCAGCCATTCTTCTATTTGCACCGGTCATTTATCTCGTGTACATATTCCTGACTTTGCAGATGATCTCGGCAGCAGCATCGGCCTTGCTGCTCGGTCTGTTCCTCCTCATATCGCTTCCGACGCTTGGGCTTCCATCAATCTCGTCACGCGGCTGGGCGTCCGGACTTCTCGCTATTGCCGCAATCATTTGTTTGGGCTGCGGTCTTGCTCTTTCAGGCTATAGCCCAGAGCATCCTCGTCCAGACAGCATTCTTTACAGTGCTAATGCAGACGACAATACCGCAGTTTGGATCAGCTACGATCAAAAACCTGACGACTGGACGCGCCAGTTCTTCGGCGCAAAGTCGGCGCCGCACCCCGTGCCAAATTACCTCGCCGGCTTTGCGCGGCCGCTGATTTCGGCCAGCACGCCGACACTTCCACTGGCGCCACCTGTAATTGAGAATGTCGAGCACAAACAGGAGGGCGGTGTCCATCGGCTAAAGCTGAGACTCAGATCGCAGCGAAAAGCCGAGACGCTGTACCTGAGATTTCCTGACGATGTTCAACCCGTCGCAGCAAAAGTGGCAGGGAGAGATGTTCCAGTGCATAAGGGCAGCCGCTTTGGTCTTACATTGTATGCAATGGGAGATGAGGGCGTGGAACTTGAGCTTACGGTCCAAGCTCCTTCCGCTCTTTCGTTCTGGGTGATGGACCGCTCCTATGGCTTGCCGATAAATGCAAGGCCACGTCCGTCCAACATCATCGGAATGGACGGCAGCGATGCAACGTATGTCTGCCGCAAGTATGTCTTGTAAAATGCGCTATTCGTGCCGCAAAGCTGCGATTGGATTGACGCGAGCAGCGCGAGCAGCAGGGACAAAGGCGGCAATCGCGGCGACAATCGCAAAAACCCCAACCGCGCTCAGAATTGTAAGCGGATCGAGTGTGCTGAGTCCGTAAAGCCGGCCGGCAATCAGCCGCGTACTGGCAATGGTGAGCACGATTCCAAGCACGGCCCCGATCCCAAGCATCATTCCTGTTTCCCGCAACACCATGCCGATTACCCGTCCCGGCGCAGCTCCCAGCGCCATGCGGATCCCGATCTCATTGGTTCGCCTGGCAATGCCGTATGAAAGCACTCCATAGAGACCTCCGGCGGCCAGCAATAATCCCACAGTACCGAAGACGGCGCAAAGCCGTGCGATCATTCGTGGTTGAGACATGCTGCTCTCCAAAGACTCGACTAGTACGTGCTCTTTAGTCGGATATAACTTTGCATCAGCACTTACGATCGTCTTCCGCACGGCATCCAGCATATATTTCGGATCGCCTGCGGTCCGAATCTCAAATGTCGCCCACTCGTTTGGCCCACCTATTCCCTGGTCACCGGGAACGTAAAAACGCGGCGGCACCTCTCCCCGCAACGCGTGGTCGCGCACATTTCTGACTACTCCCACCACCTCCACAACATTTCTCTGATTGCCCGGATCCTGGGTAATGTGCCTGCCAATTGGGCTACGGCCAGCAAAAAATTGCCTGGCAAATGCTTCATTGATGACGGCCACATGCGGCGCAGGCCCGCTATCAGCGAACCCAAACTCGCGGCCACGCAATAGAGGAACGCCCAGGGTGGAAAAATAACCGGGCCCTACCATGTCGAAGCGCGACGTTTTTTCATCTTCGTTTTGTGGAGTGAAACCTTCCACGGCAACTTCGTCGTCAGCTTCAGACCCGCTGAAAAGTCCATTCATGGAATAAGTCACGGCTTGCACGCCGGGCAAGGCCTGCAATCTGGCATTCAGATCGCGCCACACGTTCGATAATTGCGCCCCCCTATAGCCCGCCTGTACTCCATCCACGGTTGTGAGCAAGAGCTTCTCTTTTGGATAACCCAACCCAACGGCTTGCAGGTTCCAGATGGTGCGCAGAAACAGCCCAGCCAGAATCACGGCAAGCAATGAGAGTCCGATCTGGCATACAACAAGGCCCTGAGTAAGTTTCACCTTCCCGGACGAAGCGGTTGCATGGCCGCTATCTCGCAGGCTGTCGTTCAGGTTAATATTTGTTCCGCGAAGTGCCGGCGCCAGTCCAAAGATGATTCCGGAAAAGACGACAACGCAGAGAGTAAACAACAATACTTTTCCATCCAGTGTTGGCGATAGTTCCAGCCCGCTCCGCCCGCTGGCTAAAAATACTGCCAAAAGCCGAGAAGCGCCCCACGCCAGCAGCAGAGCCAGAAGACCTCCCAGAAATGAGAGCACGAGGCTTTCAGTCAGGAATTGTCGTATGATGCGCGCCCGTGTTGCGCCAATAGAAAGCCGGAGCGCTACTTCCCTGCTTCTGTTGGAACCCCGAGCGAGCAGCAGGTTGGCCACATTGATGCATGCGATCGCCAGCACAACGATTGCGGCGCTAAGTAGCAGAAACAATTGTTGTGAAAAATCATTCCTGTTCGCAAACACGCCTGTATTTGCTTCATGCAGCACCAGCCGCTGGTCCAGCGCCTGTCTCCTGAATTCTGGGGAAAGAGAAATGGGGTAGCTGTTTTCTATTATCTGCCGGAAGAGAACATTTATTTCAGTCTGGGCCTTGCTTGAACTTACGCCGGGTTTAAGCCGGCCGAATACGTGCAGCCACATGACTTTTTCCGCGCTCTGCGACAGATTCTCACTCAGCCAGTCTCGCCCGGGAATCACCATTGGTTGCATCATCGCGGGCATCCAGAAATCGGGGCTCTCTCCCACCATTTCGCCGCGGAATCCGGGCTTGGCAACAGCGATTACCGTCAAGCTGGCATTACCTACCTGAATCGCCGTGCCCAACACTGGTTTACCGCCAAACCGGCTTTGCCAGTAATCGTAGCTAAGTACGGTATAAGGATCCTGTCCGGGACCTTTTGCGTCAGCGGATATAAAAAAACGTCCCATCGCGGGTTGCAGACCCAGGACAGAAAAATATTCTTCAGAAACCAGGCGTCCTCGCGCTTCTTCCGTTGGCCCACCGGCAATGCGCACGTGCCACCGATTGAGGTCCGCTTCTGTTGCGAACATCCCGGAAAGAGTAGTGGCAGGATCGCGGAGTTGCACAAACTCGGCAAAGGTCATGAGATGCCGCTCGCCGGTATTCAAGCCGGTAGTGACGCCTGACGCATTCGGATCGGTAAACATCACCAGTTCCTGCGGATTGGCGACGGGCAACGATTTCAGCAGAGCTGCATCCATGACGCTGAAGATCGCCGTGTTCGCGCCTATTCCAATGGCTAGGGAACTTATCGCGACAACAGTCAAGAGAGGATTGCGCACGAACTGCCGAAGCGCGTAAAGCACGTCTCGCGCAAGGTCATTCAGCCAGGAAACTCTTTCCATCTTCCCTATCCTCAAGAAATATAGTTCGCGAGCCGACTACGGGTGAAAGCTCTCTTCCAAAATGCCTTCGTTCTTGGCTTGGACACTTTGTCCTTTTCGTATCCAGAGATGAGCAACAATTGCGGTTAGGATGATGACCACAACAGCGATGTAGCAAAGGTTGCGCAATCCCAGCCAGGCGGCCAGCAATCCGCTGCTGCCAAATGCGGCGAGCTGCACAATGGCAAAAATGGACGTAGCTGTACTCGTCACTCGCCCCAGCATCTCTGCAGGCACTTCTTCCAGGGCAAATGTCTGCGCGCTCAGGAAAACCAGCGCCCCGCCTGCACCCAATCCCACGCTGGCAGCCAGGGTTGTGACCGGAATTGCCCAGACTCCCAGAATGAACACAGAGACTGCCTGAACCAGGAATCCGGCGTTGATAATGCGCGGCCGTGGCTGCTTTTGGGCGAATCTACCCACAAGCATCGCTCCCAGGATTGTGCCAACTCCCAGGGCTGAAGTCACGCTCCCGAACATCCTCGCGCCGCCCCCAAGAAGGTCTCTGACGTATACCGCAAACAAAGCTTCAAAAATCGCAACCGCGCCATTAGCAATGGCAATTGTAAGCACCAGCACGCGAGCCACTGGGTGTCCGACAATAAACTTGAGGCCAGATTTTAGATCCGCCCAGATACTCTTACGGGTGGAAACATCAGGGACCGTTTTGCGTTCAATGGGAATGGTGGAAACCAGCAGCGCCGAAACCAAAAACGACGCAGCATCCAAGTAGAAACAATTCTTTGCCCCTAGCCACGCTACCGCAAACCCAACCACTGCGGGGGCGAATATCTGGTTTAGTTGTAACGTTTGGACATTGATCGAGTTGGCAACCAGCAGCTCGTCCCCAGGCACGATTAGGGGTAATGCTGTGGTCTGGCCAGGAAGAAGAAAGCAAGAGGCAGCGCTGAGCCCCGCCATAAGCAGATACATTTGATACAAATGCCCGGAGAATGCCAGCAGCGCAGCAAGCACCGCGCAGATAAGATCGCAAATGATCAGCGTCCGCTTTAGGTTTGACCGATCAACAAGAGCTCCTGCCACCGGTCCCAGAAGTATTACCGGAATTGAAAATGACACCATCACCATGGACGTTTCAGCCGCGCTACCATGGCGTTGAAAAGCAATAAGGCTGAACAACGGCAGCAGGGCGAGCCAATCCCCAATGCTGCTGATAAAACGGGCCAGCCAAAGTGCAAAAAACGGGCGTCTTCGCAGCACCTGACCAAACGTGACCCGGGTTGTTCCAGCGCAAGCCTTCAAGGGCTCCATAAATAGAATCTCTGTTCCCTACCTTGCCGTTGCTCGAGGGCCTTCGCTCAGGAATTGAATTGTTGCCCTCGGGTAGCAACCAGCGAACTTTCCTGCAGAAGATCGAACACGTCGCGCCGGAGCGCATGCAGAAGATCGGTGGAGGTGTGAATATAAAAATGATCACCGGGAAACATCCGGACCTTGAAAGCACCTGAGGTTTGCTTCTGCCACTCCTTCAGGTTTGCGGCAGGGACATCAGTATCCTGCAATCCACCATAAGCGCAAATGGGACAACTAAGGGGCGCTTCGGGTGCATATTCATACGTTTCCACCAGTTCAAAATCCGCTCTGATGGTCGGTAAAAAGAATTCCTTCAACTCAGGGCTGTCGAGCAATTCCCTGGGCGTGCCGTTCAAGCGACGTAGCTCGGAAATGAACTCCGGTTCCGGAAGACTAGATATAGGCGGATCAGGTTCGGGAACCTGTGGCGCGCCACGACCGGAAAGGAACAACGCAAGCGGAGCAGGTTGGCCTCGACGGCGAAGTTCGCGCGCCAGTTCAAAGCTAATGAGTGAGCCCATGCTGTGTCCCCAGAATGCGAATGCAGGAGGAAGTTCAGGGATCATGGCATCAGCCAGCGCATTTACCAGCGGTTTGTACCTCTTGAATGGAGCTTCGCCGATGCGCGTCGTCCGGCCTGGTAGACGTGCCAAGGAGAGCGCTGCTTGCGGTGCCAAGTGCCGTTGCCATCCGCGGTATACCTGGGCGCTTCCGCCAGCATAGGGGAAGCAGTACAGCCGGAGCGCTCCGTCTCTTCCTTCAGGAAGATTTTCAAACCACATCGGTTGTGATTTCTTCATCGTGCTCCTAAGATTTCTTATTCATCGCTTCAATCAGGCTTTTTGGACGCATGTCAGTCCAGTTGGCTTCCACCCAGTCCAGACATTCCTTCTTCTTCCCTTTTGGGCCCACGGCTGACCAGCCCGCCGGAACTTCCTTGAACGTGGGCCATAAGGAATACTGCCCCTCATGGTTCACCAGGACCATGAATTCAGCGTTCTCATTTTCAAATGGATTTGTCAT
>DASXJO010000860.1:0-2125 GCA_036497385.1 Candidatus Angelobacter sp.
GCGACAGCAGGAAGAGTAACGTCGCGATAGAAGTTATAAGCACCATCGGGCGGATACGGCCACGGGACAGCATTTCTGATATAGCGAACTATCTCCCAATGCGGAAATAAGGCCTGCGCCTGCTCAGCGTCAGCAAGTTCCAGCGGACGCAGGACAAGGCGCGAGGTTTCAAGAGCGGGAGTCAATCCAAGAATGATAGAAGGAATCCGCCAATGTGTCAGCGCGAGCTACTGAATTTTGTCCACGATCTTGCGCCATCGACCGTAGGATGAAACGAGCTGCAAGACACGCTCATGCTGGACGTGGCTCTGGACCTTGCCGGTCAAGACGATGTTGTGATCGTCAACGGTTGCGTCAACATCCGAGCCGCTCAGAACGGGATCGCTGTTGAGCAGGTCGGAAATAGAGTCCTGGATTCTCCGGTTGGCTCCTGTCTCCGTTTGTGACGGCGACGCAGGAGGAGTGTGCGCGTGAGTGCCGCCTGACCCCGCTTGAGTTCCGGACGACGAAGCGGCAGTCTGTTGCGGATCATTGCTTGATGGCGAACTGTGGGCTGTTTGCGGATCTTGCGTTATTTGCGACTGGCTGGCGAAGGCCGGCAACGCCAACATCGCCAAAAGAAGAAGCATGGTACGAGACATAAATCCCTTCCCGGCTCCCCGGTTTCTAGTGTGTCATGACGGGCACTCAGGTTTCAATGTCTCTGGACTGAGTTGCTGCACCCTGCGCGGCTACCCTGCCTTCGCTTTCGGCTTCTCCGCTTGCTCGCGCTCGCCCGGATCGGTAATCAATCTGGCGCTGTGGTTATAAGTGAGATACGCCCAAGCCCATTCGCTGATCACAAAGAGCCGGTTGCGGAAGCCGATAAGAAACAGCAAGTGAATGAACAGCCAAGCCAGCCACGCAAAATAACCCGAGATGTGGATCTTGCCGAAATCGGCCACAGCGCGTGAACGTCCAATGGTCGCCAGACTACCTTTATCCAGATACTCAAAGGTCTCGCGGGGCTTCCCTGCTACCGACCGTTTGATCTGGCGAGCGGCGAACTTGCCCATCTGGATGGCCGCCGGCGCAACTCCGCGAACGGGCTGGCCGTTGCTACGCCTGGCGGAAGCAAGATCGCCGGTAACAAAAACTTCAGGATGCGCTGGCACCGTGAGATCAGGCTGGACAACCACGCGGCCGGCTCGATCGACGGGCACGCCCAACATCCTGCCCAGCGGCGAAGCGGAAACGCCTGCGCCCCAGAGAATGACCGACGCAGGAATCTTTTCCTTGCCGATCCAGACCGCGCCATCTTCAATATTGGTAACCAGGGCGCTGGTGCGAACTTCCACACCCATTTCTTTTAACTGGCGCTCAGCACTGGCGGAAAGATCTTCTGGATAGCTGGGCAAAACGCGCGGGCCGCCTTCCAGCAAAATAATGCGCGACTGGCGCGGATCAATGGAGCGAAATTCCTTGGTCAAATGCCGGCCAGCAATATCAGAAATTGCGCCAGCCAATTCGACGCCCGTCGGCCCAGCGCCCACGACCACAAAATTCAGCGGTGGCGGAGTGCGTCCGGCAAACAGTTCGCGCTCGGCGGTCTCAAAGGCCATCAGGATACGGCGGCGAATTTCGGTGGCGTCTTCCAGGGTCTTTAGACCAGGCGCAAATTGCTCCCATTCCGGATGGCCGAAATAGGCGTGCGTCGCCCCGGCGGCCACAATCAGGTAATCGTAAGGAAGGTGCAGATCGTCCAGCCGGACAAGCCTTTTTTGCAGGTCAAAGCCTTTTACCTCACCCAGCAAAACCTCAGTATTGGCGGCCCGCCGCAGCACGGTACGCACGGGAGAGGCAATTTCAGCGGGTGAAAGCACTGCCAGCGCCACCTGATAAAGCAGCGGCTGAAAGGTATGGTGGTTTTTGCGGTCCACCACGGTTACCTGCACTGGGGCATTGGCCAGGGCCTTGGCGGCGTTCAGCCCGGCAAAACCCGCCCCAATGACCACTACCCGGGGCCTATTAACGTGCTGTGTCATCGGTAACATTGTAGCCAGCCATAACCCAACGTACACTGCTGATGGTAAAAGCTTTATTGGCTCCACAGCCCGGAGAGCTGGAAATCAAGGCAGCGGCGAAA
>DASXJO010000861.1:0-1793 GCA_036497385.1 Candidatus Angelobacter sp.
GACTCGCGGTCCATCACGTGGCACCAGTGGCACCACACCGCGCCAATATCGAGCAGGATGGGCTTGTTCTCTCGCTTCGCGGCTTCAAACGCCTCCGTGCCCCACTCATGCCAATGGATGGGCTGGTGCATGGCGGAACGCAGGTAAGAAGATGAAGCTTGGGCAAGCGAGTTCAGGGTTTCAGTGCTCATTCAAATAGTGTATCGCTTCATCGTCGTTCAACTTGATTTCAGGCTTCTCCGCCAGAACATATATTCCAAGCTGCAAGTTGTGCGATGCTTCACGTTCTAACTGTGATATAGCATGAGACTGCACACTTCTGCGGAGGCTGATATGGTGCGACTCTTCTGGTCCTTTCCTCTGTTACTGGTGTTCTCAGTCATCAGCGCCGCGCAGACAATACCGGCAACAAAACCGGATGCGGCCACGCTTTTGAGTCAGATTAGCAAGAAATATGCCCAGGCCAGGTACTACCACGTTGAAGCTGTTGATGAATTAGAAACCAAAGGCGAGTTGTCGCACGATTGGCAAAAGTCGGTCTTGACCGCCATCATGGCGCGGGGAAATCGCTATCGCTTTGAGGGCCACACCGAGTTCGGTTGGACGCTGAAGGTATCAGATGGCAAAATGGAAATTAATTACAATGCTGATTTCCACGAATACACGCAGCAGCCAGCGCCCGACTCTGGCCCCATCAAGCTAGAGGGGCCGATTTACGAAGAGCAATTTGGATTGGAGAACGCGCTCGCATTACTCAAGCGCTTATCCACGGCTGTGGCTTCCGTAGTCTCTCCCGTTTATCTAGCAGATGAGAACATCGCTGCTAATGGAAAGCAAATACCTTGCTATGTGATCACGGGTAGGGCGAAATATCGGGGCGGTTCCATTGATTCAGTGGCAGACGTAACGTTCTGGGTAGACAAAGAAAACGTTGTCATTCGCAAACAGCGGATTCACGAACAAGGGCCCCTTTTTGCAGGTCATCCTCAACACTTCGTGGCGGACCACACGATTTTCTATCCTGTTATGGATATCGATATTACTTCTACTGACGACGTTGTTTTCTCATTTCAGCCACCCACTGATGCAACGCTGGTGAAGGAATTTTCCGATCCCGGGCACCCAAAAGATACGCTTGCCGGAACCATGGCCCCCGTTCTTAAGCTGCAAGACACAAATGGCAAGAATATAACGATCCAGGATTTTCACGGTAAGCCTGTGTTGCTGGATTTTTGGGCGACATGGTGTGCACCTTGTGTGGCCGCTCTTGATCCTCTCAAGAAGCTGCATGAAGAAACTGCACCAAAGGGCCTGGTTATGCTTAGCATTGATGAAGATGACGTCGCTCAGACGGCCAACGACTTTTTTGCTAAACATGGAGTAAGCTGGTCCAACTTTCATGACGATGGGGAACTTTGGCGGTCCTTCTCAGGTGGCGGCGGCGTTCCTTTTTATGTACTGATCGATTCGAGCGGGCAAATAGTCTTCTCCAAATCAGGTCCAAAGGATTCAGAGCTGCGCGCGGCCATTGCGAAGGTGGGAATAGAGCTTCCCGCAAAGGATGCTGTGAGTGACGGCAAATCTAAGCCATAAAACAGCAATAAACCCGGATAATTGCCAATGCGAATCGCCATCCTTGCAGACATTCACGGCAACCTCACCGCGCTTGAAGCCGTACTGGCCGATGTGCGGCAGCAGAAGCCGGACGTGGTTTATCACGGCGGCGACCTGCCTTACGGAGGGTCGCATCCCGCCGAGGTGATTGACTGCATCGTCGCGGAAGGCTGGATGGG
>DASXJO010000862.1:0-2863 GCA_036497385.1 Candidatus Angelobacter sp.
ACGTGACTCCGCCATTTGCGCTGTCATTGCTGACGACAGCGGTGAGGTTGATGGTCGCGCCGGCATCAGCCGACGAGGGCGGCTGAGGACTCAAGGCCACTGAGATAACTTCCGGCGGATTGGGAGAGCCGGATTGGCTGCAGCCCGTAATCATGAAAATGAGAAGAATGAGAGCAATCCGGTAAACCAGGTAAGAAGGATATGGCGGTTTCATTTCGCACCCCGAGAAGCAGAATTGTGAACGAGGAACCCGTGCTGGTTGCGGATGATGATCTGGTCGCCGTCAACGGTAAGCTTCCGCACCAGCAGATAGCTTTTCCCGTTGATCGTTGTCGCTACGCCTGAGACCTGAATCGTTGTTCCGGGTTGGAGGGCCTGCCGCGCTTGATCGCTCAAGGCCAGACCCAGGCTGGCGATGAAGGATCCTTGTAGGCCTTCCGCAACAAGTTGAATGCCGATAGGCTCGCCCGGAGTGTGGGTCGTGATCAATTGTTGGACAGTTCCATCGATCGCGACGTCGTGAGCGGGCGTGCCCAGCGTGCTTGACTCAAAGCGTGGAGTGGCCGTCTGAGCGAGCGCAGCGGCGGGCGTGAACATGGAGAGCAGGACCAGGCAGAAAAGGGAAGCCGGTCTGCAAGTGATCCGATCTGGTATTTGCATGGTGTCCTTTGTATGTGCATGTCTTACTTTGTAATGATTACGAATAAAGTAAGGATGGACCAAGCGTACGAAAGCTTTCGCAGATTGGAAATAGAGGGTGCTACACGGCCACGCATGTGGTTCCACACGGCACCGCGACCATTCCGCGGTGTAGCTACAGACCGAAGAGTACGGCCTTCAGGCCGTGCGTAACGAACTTGGAATCAGTACGGCTTTAGCCGCAGAGGGCGAGGATTTCATGGCCTACCGAGCTTCCCGCGGCCTGTTCAGTCCGGGAGCGGGTTTTCAAACCCGCGGAAACGCTCCCGTAGATAATTGAGAGCTTTAGAGGTTGCGGAAAAAGTCGTGTTACGCGAAACCGCAGCCCTCCGCGGCTAAAGCCGCGTTGATTCAACAGTTGCTACGTACAGGCTGAAGCCCCCTACCCTTCAAAAATCTGGCCTTTTCCGCAGCCTCTTTAGCCTGGGTGGGAGGTGTTCTGCTAAACGCCGACAGACTTTAGAAGCCTGCAAGATAACTGGGTTTTCTATCAGGGCACGACTTTAGTCGTGCCGCAAAAATGGTACGGACCGGGCAAGTAGGTAACAGAAGGTACCGGGCAAGTGGGTAACACTTTTCGTTCACAGCGCAGGGCAGGTAGAAGAGAGCATGCCCTGGAAAGTGACGGATGTAGTGGACGAGAGGACGCGGTTTGTTCTGGAGTTTGACGGCGGAAGTTTCACGATGGCGGAGTTGTGTCGGATCTATGGCATCGCTCGCAAGACCGGCTACCAGTGGGTAGAGCGGTATGCGATAGAGGGATTATCTGGCTTGCAGGACCGTCGCTATGGAGCGGGCCATCATCCCAACCAGACCAAGAGAGGGATCGAGGGGCAGATTGTGCAATTGAAGCAGGCGCATCCGAGTTGGGGAGCCAAGAAGTTGCGGGCCCGTCTTTTGGTGACGAAAAAGAGTGTCCATTGGCCGGTGGTGAGCACTTTCGGAGAGATCTTGCGGCGGGAAGGTTTGAGCGCACCGCAGCACAAGCGTTTGAAGACACCTGTGTACAGCAAGCCGTTTGAGAAGGTAGAAGGGGCCAACCAGACATGGTGTGGGGACTTCAAGGGATGGTTCCGGACCGGCAACGGAGAGCGGATTGATCCGTTGACGATGACCGATGCACACAGCCGTTACTTGCTGCGTTGTCAGAGCGTGGAGAAGACCAATACGGAGCAGGTGCAAGCCATCTTTGCGGCCGCCTTTCGCGAATATGGCATGCCGCTGAGGATCCGGACCGATAACGGCGCTCCGTTTGCCTCCCGAGCCATCGCTGGCATTTCGCGCTTATCGATCTTTTGGATGAAGTTGGGTATCACACCGGAGCGGATCAAGCCAGGTCATCCGGAACAGAATGGGCGTCACGAGCGCATGCATCGGACGTTGAAGGCTGAGACGGCCAAACCGCCGGCGGCCAACCGGCGAGCGCAACAAAAAGTCTTTGATCGGTTCCGCCAACAGTTCAACGAGGAACGCCCGCATGAGGCGCTCAAGCAGAAGACGCCGGCCTCTTGCTACCGCAGTTCGCCGCGCCCGTATCCGGATCGCCTTCCTAAACCGGAATACGACACCAGCATGAAGGCAAAGCGAGTGTATCCGGATGGAAGTTTTTTCTGGAAAGGCACGCAGATCTTTATCAGCAAGTGTCTGGGTGGAGAATTCATCGGCATGCAGCCGACCGACGATCGCTACTGGGACGTGCACTTTGCCACCTTCCCCCTGGCGCGATTCGATAGTCACACGCTCGTGTTGCAACCGATGACGGACAAGGGCAGCGAATAGCTATGGAAATGACGCCCGTATGGGAAGAGAGGAAAAGAAAAAGCCCTTTCCCTCTCTTCCCACATGGTCTTGGAAAGCTCGCAAACAGCGCGAGCTTCCCACATTCCCACAGCTTCGGCGACGACTGGAGATTTCCTTTTTTCTCCAATTCGTTTAACTTCAACTTCGACGAAAAGTGTTACCTACATGCCCGGTACCTTCTGTTACCGACATGCCCGACCACACAACAAAACCCAGTTCTCTTGCAGACTTCGAAATCCTATCGGTGTTTAGCAAAACACATACACGACGGGCTTCTAGCCCCCGGATCATTTGGACCGAAGTGGCGCCGTCGAAAACCGTCTACGACCGAGTACTCACGCAGACTTTTACGGCACGACTAAGC
>DASXJO010000863.1:0-2848 GCA_036497385.1 Candidatus Angelobacter sp.
CCTGAAACAGTAGCCGCCACGATGGCGGGAATCTGGCTCAACGGAATGCAGAACGGGACGGAGCACTCGAAGACAAATGGCGTATCCACGAAAGTAAAGGGCGCGGCGCATGAGAATTCAAATGGACGCAATGGGCACAACGGACATTACACGCGTCCAGGAAAAAGATCCAACGATGAAAACTAGAATCTATATCTTCCACATATCACTGGCGGCGCTTCTGCTGCTCACCGCAGGCTGCTCCAACAAAGATGCGGTGCAGGCAGCCAAGCCGGCCGCGGCGCCCGTGCGAGTTGCGACCGTCGCGTCGCGCACCATGCCGGTTGAGTTGCAAGCCATCGGGAACGTTGAGGCCATCTCTACCGTTTCCATCAAGGCCCAGATCTCCGGGCAATTGATGCGCGTGCACTTCAAGGAAGGCGACTTCGTAAAAAAAGGGCAGCTGCTTTTCACCATTGATCGCCAGCCGTTTGAAGCTGCGCTTCGCCAGGCTGAAGGCACCCTGGCCAAGGACGAGGCGCAGGCGCTCAATTCCAAGCTCGACGCGGAGCGTTATCAGGGTCTGGGCAAGGAAGGCGTGGTTTCCAAGCAGCAAGTGGACGCAGCCGGCTCCGCCGCAAACGCCATGGCGGCAACGGTCGCCGCGGATAAAGCCGCCGTGGAAACGGCAAAGATCAATCTGGAATACACGTCAATCTATTCGCCGATCAATGGGCGCACCGGGAGTGTGGGCGTGAAGGAAGGCAATCTGGTGAAAGCCAATGACGTGCCGATCCTGGTGACGATCAATCAGATTGAGCCGATCTATGTGAGCTTCTCAATTCCGGAGCAACAACTCGCCGAGTTGAAACAGTATTCCAACACCAAGAGCCTGAAGGTGGACGCGGCGCCGCAAGGCAGCACGCAGCATTTCCAGGGCAGGCTCACGTTTATCGACAACTCAGTGGACCTGACGACCGGCACGATCAAGCTGAAAGCCACGTTTGACAATGCCGCGCACGCGCTGTGGCCGGGACAATTTGCCGACGTAAACCTGACGCTGAAATCGCAACCCAACGCCATTGTGGTCCCGACGGCGGCGCTGCAGACCAGCCAGAGCGGCACGTATGTCTATGTGGTCGATCAAGATCTCACGGCCAAACAGCAGCCGGTAAAAGTTGGCTGGAACGTTGGCGAGGACACGGTGGTTGCTTCCGGCTTGCAACCGGGAGAGCGCGTGGTAACCGACGGACAATTGCGTCTGACGCCTGGCGCAAAAGTCGACATCAAGAGCGGGTCATAAATTAACAGGTCATAAAATATGAATACGCAATTGTTTATCCGGCGGCCCATTACCACTACGCTGATCATGGCGGCAATCCTGATCTTTGGCGTGTTCGCGTATCGGCTATTGCCGGTCAGCGATCTGCCCAACGTTGACTTCCCCACGATCCAGGTAAACGCGACCCTGCCGGGAGCAAGTCCTGAAACGATGGCCGCTGCCGTGGCGTTGCCACTGGAAAAGCAATTCTCCACCATCGCCGGTCTTGATTCCATGACGTCATCAAGCGCGCTGGGTGGCACCAGCATCACGCTGCAGTTCACGCTGGACCGCAACATTGATGCCGCCGCGCAGGACGTGCAAGCCATGATCGCCAAGACGGCTTCGCAGCTTCCGCCGGAACTGCCTTCACCGCCGTCATACCAGAAAGTAAATCCCGCCGATCAGCCGGTGCTCTATCTGGCACTGGCTGCGCCGACGATGCGCCTTTCCGACGTTGATGAAGCTGCGCAGACCACTGTGGCACAGCGCCTTTCCATGGTGAGCGGAGTAGCGCAGGTGCAGGTCTTTGGCACCCAGAAATATGCGGTACGGGCACAGCTTGATCCGCGTGCGCTGGCCGCGCGGCAGATCGGCATTGATGAAGTTGCCAGCGCCATCACTAACGCCAACGTCAATCTACCAACCGGAACGCTGTTTGGGCACTCCACTTCTTACACGGTTCAGGCCACGGGACAATTGCTTGAAGCCAAAGCCTACAAGCCGCTGATTGTGGCCTATCGCAACGGTTCGCCGGTTCGTCTTGATGAAGTCGGTCATGTGTTTGACAGCGTGGAAAATGATAAGACTGCAAGCTGGTTCAGCGGTGATCGCGCCATCGTGCTGGCGATCCAAAGGCAGCCCGGAACCAATACGGTGGAAGTCGTGGACAGCATCAAGGCATTGCTTCCGCAGATGCAGCAGCAGATGCCTGCCGGAATCAAGCTGAACATTTTGTATGACCGCTCGGTTTCCATCCGCAACTCCGTCAACGACGTAAAATTCACGCTCCTGCTGACCATCGCGTTGGTGGTGATGGTGATTTTCCTCTTCCTGCGCAATATTTCCGCCACCATTATTCCCAGTCTGGCGCTGCCTATGTCGATTGTGGGCACGTTCTCAGCCATGTATCTGCTCGGCTACAGCCTGGACAATCTTTCCTTGATGGCGCTCACGCTCACGGTCGGTTTTGTGGTCGATGACGCGATTGTGATGCTGGAAAACATTGTGCGCCACATGGAGATGGGCAAGCCCGCGTACCAGGCCGCAGTGGAAGGCGCACGCGAAATTGGGTTCACCATTATCTCCATGACCATTTCTCTGGCTGCCGTCTTTATTCCAGTGTTGTTCATGGGCGGAATCATTGGCCGGCTGCTGCATGAATTTGCGGTGACCATCGGCGTGGCGATTCTTGTTTCCGGCTTCGTTTCCCTCACGCTTACGCCAATGTTGTGCAGCCGTTTTCTGCGCAACACACATAACGATCGGCACGGCTACCTCTACCAGAAGAGCGAAGCCGTTTTTGACGCCATGCTGCACGGCTATGAA
>DASXJO010000864.1:0-2259 GCA_036497385.1 Candidatus Angelobacter sp.
GTGGAGATCAGCCTAAGCCCTAATTGGATTGACGGATCGCTGCACGTGATTGCTTCCGTGCGCGACATCACGAAGCGCAAGACCATTGAGGACCGCCTACGCTCATTGCGCGAGCAATACACGGCCGAGTTGACACTCAAGAATGAGCAATTGGAAGCGCGCAATCAGGAAGTGGAGCGCGCAAATAGGATGAAGACTGAATTTCTGGCCAGCATGAGCCATGAACTGCGCACTCCGTTGCACACGATCATCGGATTCTCTGAGCTGCTGGCCGAACAACTGGAAGGCCCACTCACGGACAAGCAACAGCGCTTTGTCGGCCATATCCTGCAGGACGCGCGGCATCTGCTGGAACTCATCAATGAGGTCTTGGACATCAGCAAGATTGAATCCGGCCAGCTGGAGCTGAAGCCCGAATCGTTCGACTTTGGCCAGTGCGTGGAAGAGGTAATGGCCGGCATCCGGCACCAGGCTGCAGCCAAAAACATTACGCTCGAGAACCAGAACGCTTTTCACGATTCTCTGCATGCTGACCGCGTACGCATCAAGGAGATCCTTTATAACCTGCTCAATAATGCGGTGAAATTTACGCCTGAAGGCGGCCGCGCATGGATTGAAGCTGCGCGCCAAGGTGCAGCTTTGCATATTTCCGTGTGTGACACGGGAATCGGTATTCCAGAAAAAGAACAGCCTTCCATCTTTGAGAAGTTTTATCAGGTCGGCGACACCACGGGAGGCGTTCGTGAAGGCACAGGCCTGGGCCTGCCCATCACGAAAAATCTAATAGAACTGCATGGCGGCTCCATCAGCCTGGCCAGCCAGCCCGGCAAAGGCAGCAGCTTTCGCCTGGTTCTTCCGTTGGTCCAGAAGCAGGCTACCTAAAATCCTTACCTGATGAAAAAAATCTTGATTGCCGATGATAAAGCGACCAGCCGCGAATTGCTGCGCACCGTCCTGGAACGCCAGGGTTATGAAGTGATGGAAGCGGCTGACGGCGAAGAAGCGCTGCAAAAAGCACTGGCCGAATTTCCTGACCTGATTCTGCTGGATCTGCAAATGCCTCGGCGCACCGGATACGAGGTCCTGGGCGAGCTAAGAAAGGATGCGCGCCATGCCGCGCTGCCGATCATCGCACTCACGGCGAGCGCGATGCAGGGAGATCGCGAAAGAGCACTTGCTGCAGGGTTTACCGGATATCTTGCCAAGCCCGTGGCGCTGGTCCAGTTGCGGGAAGAAGTCCAGCGCTTGCTCCAGATAAAAGATTAACTGCCGGTTAGCCAGAAGATATTCCCGCACGCGATTCACAGCAGGCCAAACTTCTTCATCTTGTAACGCAATGCGTCCCGGCCGATGCGCAGTTGGCGTGCTGCTTTCGACTGGTTCCCTGCCGCCTGATTTAGCGCGTCCATTACAAGTCTTTTTTCATGTTCCTCAAGTGACGCATTGGCCGGCTCAGTCGCAATTGCAGAATGCGGCAGTGGAACCATGGCCGCAGCAGCGGCGCCACTGGCATGTGCCGATAGAGGAGGAAGATCGGCCACGTCAATCATGTCCGTCATGGTCATCATTGCGCCATGCCCAATCACGTTTTCCAGCTCTCGCACATTTCCCGGCCAGTGGTGGCGGCCCAGCACAATTTGCGCCCGTTGCGTGAGACCGTTGATCTGCTTGTTGTATTGCTGCGAGAACTTTTTTACAAAGTGCCGCGCCAGAATCGGCAGATCGCCTACGCGCTGCGCCAGCTGTGGCGTTTGGATCTCAACCATCGAGAGCCTGAAAAACAGGTCTTCACGAAACTGGCGCTCGGCAATCTGCTGGCGCAGGTCTTTGTTGGTGGCCGCCACCACGCGTACATCCACTTTTTGCGGCGTCAATGAACCCACACGCAACACTTCTTGATTTTGCAATACACGCAGCAGCTTTGCCTGGGTTGATAACGGCATGTCGCCAATTTCGTCGAGGAAAAGCGTGCCGCCGTTGGCGTGCTCAAACAGACCCGGCTTGTCGCGGTCGGCGCCAGTAAAAGCGCCTTTAACGTGGCCAAACAATTCGCTTTCAAACAGGGTTTCCACCACGGCGGAACAATTCAGCACCACGAATCGGCCTTTTACCTGGCTCAGCCGGTGCAATGCCTGCGCCACCAGTTCTTTCCCTGTGCCGGTCTGGCCGGTAATCAGGGCGGCGCGGTAGTGCGGCGCAATGCGCCGGATGCGGGAAAACATCTCCCACATTTCCGGACTGCGGCCCACAATTCCTTCA
>DASXJO010000865.1:0-2607 GCA_036497385.1 Candidatus Angelobacter sp.
CAGCCGCGAATGGATCTATGCCTGGATCAAGAACCCTCAGGCATACGCGGCGTCGGCCACTATGCCCAACTTCCTGCTCAATGATCAGGATGCGGGCGATATTTCGGCTTTCCTGATGGCCCAAAGCACTCCCTCCGCGGCTTCGAAAGTTGAGATCAAGCCCGCAGCCGCCACAGCTCCAACCGGCTCTGATGCAGCGACGGAAGCAACTACTCTTTATGGTGCATCGTTCTGTTCTTCCTGCCACGCGGTCCAAAATGAAGCGGGAAATCTTGTCGGCGGTAATTTCGGACCGGAACTGACGCGGGTAGGCAACAAAGTAAATCCGGATTGGCTGCGCCGCTGGCTCAACAATCCCGCAGCCTATCACTCTGACACACGCATGCCGCATTACCGTATGGATGACAAGCAGGTCGCGCTGCTCTCCAGCTTTCTGCTGGTAAAAAAAGATAACGAACTGCTGGCGAACATCCATCTTGGGCCTTCCAACGCGGACAGCATCGCGCGCGGCAAGAAACTGGTAACGGAAACTGGCTGTGCCGCCTGCCATCAGATCAATGGCGTGAACCCGCCACAAAATTTTGCTCCCGATCTAACCAAGGTCGGCAGCCGGGCGCTGGCGCAAGTGGTCTTTGCGCCCGGTATGAAGCACAACCTGCCGGACTACATTGCCGCCAAGATCCATGATCCGCGCTCTTTTGGTCCTGGCCTGAAAATGCCGAAGTTCACGCTGACTGACGCGCAGACTGACGCGCTTACCTCGGCCCTACTCGCGCAGACAGACCGCGCGGTAAATTATCCAAAACAGTTGATCATGAGCGGTGCGCGCCCCTCGAACTATCATCCGGGCGGCGATGCCGGCAAGCTCATAGACGATCTCCGCTGCCTGAGCTGCCACGCCATCAATGGCAACGGCGGTGATATGGCACCAGATCTCACATGGGAAGGCAGCGCGGTACAACGAGCATGGCTGGAAGATTTTCTCAAAAATCCCAACACGCTGCGGCCGGCACTGATCCGCCGCATGCCCAAGTTCAACCTGAGCCCCGGCGAAATCAAGACACTTGCAGATTACATCAGCATGGCATATCAGGGGCCCGGCTTTGATTCGCAAACGTTGGACACGCATTCGCTGAATGCAGACTCGGCGGCGCGCGGCAAGCAGCTCTTCTATTCCAAGTATGGCTGCCAGTCCTGCCACATTGCGGACTATAAAAATGACAAAGGGTACGTGGGCCCCGCACTCACCAGCGTCGGTACGCGATTAACTCCCGTGTGGACGTACAAGTGGTTAAAGGATCCTAACGCACTTCGTGCTGGAACGCTGATGCCCAATTTCGGATTGAAAGATGATGAGGCCCGCGACCTCACCGCATTCCTGATGACGCTGAAAGCAAAGCAAGGAGGTGGCAAATGAAGCGCCTTTGCCTCTTGATTCTTGCTGCGCTACTGCTGGCCGGCTGCCGGCATTCGGTGACGCAAGCACCCAAGCCCGCAGCTTATGGAACGCAGATCGTTGAAGTCAGCGGCGGCAAGCAACTAGCCCAGGTCGGCTCACGGCTGCCGCAACCACTGGTGCTTCAAGTCAATGGCGCAGACGGCAATCCCGTAACCGGTGCGCTGGTCACACTTCGCGGAGACGGAATCCAGTTCACGCCGCCGCAGGCCCTGACAGATTCCAGCGGCCAAGTCACAGTAACAGCGCAACTGGGATACAATCCCGGGGACTATCAGGTAACTGCGGAAACGCCAAAGTCCGGCGGAGCCACGGCCAGCCTGAGCCTGCGTGAGATTGCTCTGGGTTACGAACAGACTGTTGGGAAGATGGTGAATGACAAGTATTGCATCCGCTGCCATGATCCGGAGTCGACGCCGGAGCGCGTTTCAAATCTCGACAATCTTTCACCTGCTCCGCACCAGTTTACTGACGGCGCAACATTGAACCGGATGTCTGACGCCGATCTTACGAATATGATCGCGCACGGTGGACCTGCGCTGGGCAAGTCGCCACAAATGCCCGCCTATGGCGCAACGTTGAAACCCACGGAAATCAAGGCCATGCTTTCCTATATCCGCACCATTGCTGATCCCCCGTACCAGACTCCAGGAGTGAAATATGGGAAATAGATATTTTGTTCGTATGCTTGTTGTCGCGCTTGCCCTTTGCGGACTTTCTTCAGCGCAGGTGTTGTCACTGAGCAAGGTAAACGATCCGGTTTCCAAGCGGCTGCAAAAACAATATTTTGTGCAACTGCAGCAAATTGCTACAGAAACCACGACTATTCATTTCCCGTATCCTTTTTATTTCAGCCAGATGCTGGACATTGACGAGGCGCGGCAAAAGCAGCTGCCGCAAGGGTCAATCCGTTTCGATCAGTTCAATGGCCAGACCGTTCTGGCGATTTCCGGGAACTACTACATTTCCTATTCGTCCAGTCAGCTGAACGGCAACCAGCGCGCGCGCGGAAAACCTATGAGGACGTGGTCCTGCCACTGCTGAAAGCAGCCGTCGCACGCACGGACCGCAGCGTTCCTTTTGAAGCTTACGCTTTCGAGATTGCTCACCACGTGCGCAACAAAGTGCTCAAGGTGAATACAGAGGGCGCG
>DASXJO010000866.1:0-4160 GCA_036497385.1 Candidatus Angelobacter sp.
TGCGGCAGATAGGACAGCGAAGCGAAAGTAGCTTTTTCTTCGGCATACGGAATTAGATGATGCAGATTTAAGCAACGATGCGCGCCACAAGGTCGTAGTCGTGCGCCTCAGTGATCTCGCAGCGATAAAAGCTGCCGGGCATGAGTTCTTCGTGTTCGCCAAAATCGTTGATAAATAATTTACCGTCAATTTCCGGAGCGTGCATTTCCGTGCGGCCTTCCCACAGAAGATCGGTTTCTTCTGAAGGACCTAGCGCAAGAACGTCATACTCGCGGCCCACCAGCTTGCGTTTGTTTGTTTTGCTGATCTGGCGCTGGATCTGCATCAGCTTCTTGCGGCGGCGTTCAATTTCACGCGCAGGAACTTTGTCGCCCAGGTTGTAAGCCGCGGAGCCATCCTCGTCGGAATAGCTAAAGACGCCCAGCCAGTCGAATTCGGCGGCTTTCACGAATTCGCACAGTTCCGCGAAATCAGCTTCCGTCTCTCCGGGGAAGCCGACGATGAACGATGTGCGCAGCGTCAGGTTGGGGATGGTGCGGCGCATCTTCTCCACCGACTTTAAAAAGATCTCAGCTCCGGCACCGCGCTTCATGCGCTTAAGCACCGAGGAGGACGCATGTTGCAACGGGACGTCAACGTAAGAACAGATCTTTTCATGGCTGGCAATGGTTTCCAGCAGTTTGCCTGTGATCTTGTTGGGGTATGCATAGAGGAAGCGCACCCACCGGAGGTCTTGAACCTGCGCCAACCGCTCCAGCAGCAGGGCAAGCCCGTCTTTCAGGCCAAGGTCTTCACCGTAACAGGTGGTGTCCTGCCCGATGAGCGTAATCTCGCGCACGCCTTGTGCCGCAAGGCGCTCCGCTTCCGCGATTACCGATTCAAAATGGCGCGAACGAAACTTGCCGCGCAGCTGCGGAATAATGCAAAAGCCGCAGGGATGGTCGCAGCCTTCAGCGATCTTGATGTAGGCCGATGCCTTGGGCGTGGCCAGCACGCGGGGCGTGGTTTCGTCGTAAAGGTAGTTGGGCAGATCAGAGATCGCGCCGTCCCAGTCCGCGCGGGAAAAACGTCCACTCTGCTCGCGTGCCAGCCCTTCAGCTCGCGCCGGCATACCGGACTTTAATGCCTGGCTGTTGGAGGAGTGATTCAGGATGACAAAAGGTGAATCGTCCGTAGACGAGCCGACGGCATGGATTCCGGCAGCGGCCAGAATGGCATCGAGTTCGCCGGTGCCGACCACAGCGTCAACTTCAGGAATGTTCTTTTGGATTTCCGTGCGATAGCGCTCCACCAGGCATCCAGCGACGATCAGTTTCTGGGCCTTGCCGGTGATTTTGTGCTGCGCCATTTCCAGGATCGTGTTGACCGATTCCTGCTTGGCTGAATCGATAAACGAGCAGGTATTTACGACGATCACGTCGGCGTCTTCCGCGCGAGCGGTGATCTGCGCGCCGCCGGTCTGCAACATGCCCATCATTACCTCGCTATCGACGAGGTTTTTGGGGCAGCCGAGGCTGACAAAGCCCACTTTCAAAGGCTCTGGCCGCGAGGCAGATTCCGGCTGCGGAGCCGCTATTGTGACGTTTTCTACTGGCATGCTGTCTCTCTATTGTAGCATCGCAAAGGCCAGTGTTTTTGCGGCTTGGCCTCTTTGGTGCTTGCTAAAGGGACAGCGAATTTGGCCGCGAATGCACGCGAAAAAGAATTGTTTCAATGCGCGGTTTCCTTTAAATGCGTTCGTGATCAATAGATGAGTTTGAAAGGTATCGTTGCTAAAGGGATCTCTCACTGCGTTCGAGATTTTGGAATGAATTACTGGCTCATCACAATCTTTCCGTCTGGTGTCCGCTCCAGCATGGGCGCGTAATCTCCCATAAATTTCCGACGCCACCATGTCCCTTCCTTCCGCTTGGTAGCGAGATCGGTGAACCAGTATTGCCAAATCACGGCACGCACTTTCTGCGGAGGCGCTCCGCTGAAGGGATTGCCCGCAAAAAGCGCGAGCACGTCCGGCTGATTCTGCAACAAGCGCGCTTCGGTCTGCACTACCCAGGGATAGTTGCGCCAGTTGCCGAGCGAGGCAAACCAAAGATCCCATTCAAAGCGAGGCTGGTAAGGCGCATAAATGCCAGGAGCCTTGTGGACGTCCTGCGGCTTATAGCGGAAGGAGTAGGTCGTCCAGTTCTGGCCATCGGACGATCCCTGGAATTCGATCTCATAGCGCTCATGCGTCATGTTGGCGAACAGACCGTACTGATTGGCGATCCGAAATGGGTCGAGAGCGCGTGCGGGGCCCAGAGGAAGCGGCGGTGCATAGGGAATCATCGCGAACAGCAGAGCGGTAGTCGCGTAGAAGACCCAACCAAGATAGATGCCCGCGACGCCTCGCCACAGAGGTCGAAGCAAGGCAGCAGAGTGCGACGGCGACGCCTGTGCGTCCGATGACACCTTTGGAACCGGCTTGCCCCAGTTCTTCCAGCGTTGTGGCAGGACGGAGCGGACGAAACCATCATCGAGCAGGAGAAAGCCCAGCACCAGCACAAGGTAATTCAGAAACGTGTAATTCGCGGTCAGGATTATGCCGATCTGAAAAGGCGTGACGATCAGAAAGCAGATGATCCGGAAACGCCGAGGCAGAAAGAGCATCCAGACCAATCCGAGTTCAGCAACCAGAGTCATCAAAACGGTGGCCGCATGGAACCAGTGCGGAAGCTGCTGCACATACCAGCCAAGCCACGTGGGTAGCGGGCCATTTTGATAGTAGTCGTCCATGGCGGTGAGGTGACGCCAGGAATAGTCGCCGCTGGTGAGCTTTACAATGCCGGATTCAAAGTAGATGCGGAACCATTCCCACTGAAGCAGAAACAAACTCGCACGCGAAGCAGGATGGGCCGCCGCAATGCCGGGTCGCAAGCCGGGTGGCGCAAAAAAGAGCGAGATGAAACCAGCTTCCAACAGCATGCCGTCCGACTGGAAGCTCGAGAAATCCTGCGCGGCCGCAACGAACGAGAGAAAACAAACCAGGCAGATCGCCAATGTTGCGCGTGGCCAGAGATTTAAGACGAGTGCAACAGAAGCGATCAACCCGACCCAGCTAATCAACATCAACGCGTGATTGCCGGCGCCGAACCAGAGCAGTGTTGGCGCAAACCAGAAGCGCTGCAACCCAGCATAATAATTTGCTACATCTTGCAGGTAGCTTGCGGCAGGCAGGATGCCGTTAGGCCCGATCATGCCTTTGATCTGGAAGAGAAGCGAGTAGAACGCGGGAAAATAGATGATGCCCAGGCAGCGAAGAAATATCCAGCGCGGCAGCAGGTGCGTGCGCGGGCTTTCAGCCGGAGCTTCCGGCCCCAGCAGCCATTTAGCAGTTTGTTCTAAATCGGGCATCTTTCTCCCGGCGGATTATAGCGTTAGGATGCGGGCAAATGCGTGGAGGCAGGCCGTTGGGGCCTCTTATCCACCTGACGGGAAGGAAGAAAATGGTTGTGGGGAAATTTGGTTTAATGGCGCTGCTTTATTAGGACTCAAGCACAAGGTCCTTCGGTCCTACTCACAAGCTGAAGAAAACGCTTGCTCGTTTCGGACCTCAGGATGACGAAATTAGTAGCAAGTGAAATCGATTTTCAAGGTGCCCCACTACCCCAAATGAACTATTTTTTTCCGGCGATTTCTTCGTAGAGTTCGGGAAGCAGTTGAGCGTCTTCGACGGAAGCATCAAAGCGGGCGCGCTCATAGTGTTCCGTGAAAAGTTCAACATCTTGGCGCATGCGCGGATCGGGGATGGAAGAGGCAAATTCCTCTGCCGTTTGTGACTGCTCTTTCCGGAGGCCCCGCCGGGCCATCATCTTGAGCATGCGCTGATACCAAAAGCTGGCGGAAGTGCGCGGAGCTTTTTGCGGATGCCGCAGGGCGCGCGTGCGCTGGATGGTGCGCCACGTCATCGGAGCAAACGGCATGGCCAGAAGCAAGCCGAGCAGCACACAACAAAGCGCCATCTGTCGGGGGGAAAGGTCCTGCAGCTTGCGCTGCCAGCGGCTGATGAGTTCCACAACGCGGAAATACTGGCGCTCCGCCCAGGTCCTGAAATTTGATTGAGCATTGCCTGTGGCTGTGCTCAGGTCTGAGCGCAACTTCATCTGATGGGTGAAATCATAATT
>DASXJO010000867.1:0-4421 GCA_036497385.1 Candidatus Angelobacter sp.
GTGAAGCCGTCGCTAGCCGTAAAAAATCAATTGGTGAGCAGATCAAAGATTTATTTGGCAAAGTTGGTTCCTTTTATGCCCGAAGAGAAAACTTCAGCTTGACGCCGGAACTGAAAGCGAAGTTCACTAGTAAGATGAAGACCGATCCAACCGAACTCTCCGGCCACAAGGTAAAACAGGTGGGCCGGGCGGACGGTCTGAAGTTGATCATGGACGATGGATTGTGGGTTTGTTATCGCGTGTCCGGTACGGAACCGGTGGTGCGGATTTATTCTGAAGCCAGTTCGGAAAAAAGTCTGGCAAAATTGTCAGCGGCGGCGCGCGATTGGATCGAACAATAATGCGGGAGAAAATCAAAAGCCGAAGGGAACAGCTTTATCGCTTGCGCCACAAGCTGGCGGCGACTGGCATCGGCCTTTTGCTTTGCGTGGTGGGATACTTCGCGGTATTTGGCGCGAACGGCCTAATGGACTATCAGCAAAAGCGGCGGGAATCGCGCGAGCTTGATCGCCAGATTAAGGCACTGCAACAGCAAAATGGCGGTATGGAGCAGGAAATCAAAGCTTTAAAGAGCGATCCGCAAACCATTGAAAAAGAAGCACGTGAACGGCTCCGTTATGCCCGTCCGGGAGAGGTGGTTTACACCGTTTCCCCTCCACCACTTGCGCCGTCGCCAGAGAAGAAGTAGCTTTAAGTTGACAGTCGGCGCGGCAAATTGCGCTGGCTCAGGATGAGACATTTCTCGTCACCTTTTCCATAGTAGTAGCTCAATACATCAACCCGGCAAAGCTGCTGCAAGGCGCTTGCTGAACCACAACATCCTCTGAGGAGATAACGTTACCGATGAAGAAACTTCTGTTAGTCGCATTTGCACTCACGTTTTTGACGTCCACACTGTCCCTGGCCAAAGATAAAGGTCCCAAAGAAAGCAAGATGAGCGGCTGGGTGAGCGACGAGAAATGTGGCGCCAAGGACATCGACAATGCCGATTGCGCCAAGAAGTGCGCGGAAAATGGATCGAAGCTGGTCTTTGTTTCTGAAAAAGACAAGAGCATCATCAATGTTGATAATCAGGACGCACTGAAAGGGCATGAAGGCCATCACGTAAGCGTTACGGGCAAGCTGGATAATGGCACGCTGCACGTCGACAAAGTGGCAATGCTGAAACAGTCCGACGAGAAAAAGTAAGTCAAAGGATTTAATCTTGTATTACGTAAAGGCGGCTGAAAAGCCGCCTTTTTTACAGTTCTTAACCCCGGCCACTTGTTACTTCGGTGTGGAACCTGCCTGCACGAATAGCGCACTAAAAATCGTGAGAACTGGGTTATGATGGCAAAGAATGAACCCAATATTCAGATTAAAGCGCGGCTTTTCGCCGACAGGCATTTGTGTGGCAGTGTTCTGTCTTTTGCTTACAGTTGGTTGTGTGATCTCGCCCCGGCGAACGCTGGGCGGAGGCGGCGGTACGCCAACGCCTACACCGACGGCGTCGCCAACTCCTACAGGCTCGCCAACTCCGACCCCTGTGGCCACCGGCAAGCTTTATGTAATGGATACTAACTCGAACACCCTTTTGCGCTTTGACAATGCGTTAACCGCCAGCGGCAATTTAACCCCGGCCGCTACCATTGTGGGGGCCAATACCACGTTTAGCTCTCCAGCGTTTATCACGCTGGATGCGGCGAACGACCGGCTATATATTGCCGACAATGGCGATCTTTCAGTGCTTATTTACGACAACATCAGCACCAAGAATGGAAACATTGCGCCCAACAGGATCATTACCGGCCCCAGTCTTGTGGCTCCCACTGACGTGTCCCTGGATAAGGTCAGGGACCTTCTTTATGTAGCCGATGACCTCGATATCCTTGTGTATGCCTCGGCCTCAACGGCGAACGGTGCACCGGCGCCAGTTCGCGATTTGTCCGTGCCGTTTGCCGTTTCTGCAATCTTTATTGATGCAGCCAATGACCGTCTCTACGTCGCCGATCAGGCCGGCAACGCAATTGCCGTCTACGATCACGCCAGCACGTTGAATGGCCCCGTTGCGGCGAGCCGCGCTGTACAGGGCGTGAACAATACCCATTTGTCCAACCCGGGAGGAGTCCAGGTGGATGGAGCTGGTCGTTTGGTGGTAAGCAATGCTTCTCCACCGAGCATTACCATTTATCCCAACGCTGCGACGGCGGATGGAGATATTGCGCCAGTTGCAACCATCGCGGGCGCAAACACCGGTCTTTCCGTGCCAGATCAGATATTTGTTGATACAACCGGCACGGGTACTTTATATAACGCTGATCCAGGCGCTGCCAGAGTTGCCGTGTGGGGCAATTTGAATACGGCGAATGGCAATATCTCCCCGACGCGTGCGATCAGCGGTGCGAATACCGGAATGACCGCAGGCGGTCCCGTGGGTTTGGCCTTGGATATTACCAGGTAAGCTAGATCTCGACGTGATGCGTTATCGAACCACTCCGTGCATCGGAGAGCTTGCTGTGGCATAAAGCTTGCGAGGCATTCTGCCTGCAAGGTAGGCTGCGCGTCCGGCAATCACCCCGTGCTTCATGGCTTCCGCCATCAGGACAGGGTTTTCAGCGTGCGCGATCCCGGAATTCATCAGCACAGCATCGGCTCCCAGTTCCATAGCGATGGCCGCGTCAGAGGCTGTTCCCACGCCCGCATCCACAATCAGCGGAACTTCCGTGATCATCTCCCGCAGGATCTGGATGTTGGCAGTGTTCTGAATGCCCATCCCGCTTCCGATAGGAGCACCCAGCGGCATGATGGCGCTTGCACCGGCATCCAGCAGCCGTTTGGCAATCACAATGTCATCGGAGGTATAAGGAAGCACCGTGAATCCTTCTTTCACCAGGACACGAGTGGCTTCAATCGTCGCTTGAACATCGGGATAAAGCGTCTTCTGGTCGCCGATAACTTCAATCTTTACCCAATCGGAAAGTCCAACCTCGCGTCCTAGCCGTGCCGCGCGGATGGCCTCATCGGCCGTGTAACAGCCCGCCGTGTTAGGAAGAAGAAAGTATTTTTGGGGATCGATGAAGTCCAGCAGTGATTCTTTGCTTCGATCCAGGTTGACCCGACGCACCGCCACCGTAACCATTTCCGCACCGCTGGCTTCAATGGCGCGGGCAGTCTCCTGGCCAGATTTATACTTGCCGGTGCCGACAATCAGGCGTGAATGGAACTGTCGGCCTGCAATGATGAAAGAATCCATGCCTTCCATTGTAATAAATCCGGCAAGTCGAAAGTATTTGAGAAGGCCGCGATTGGGAGCGGCTGTTTCGAAACGCGTCTAGCCCACTGGCGCGGTTTCAATTGGATGAGGCTGTTGGTAAAGCTCGTCAATTTGCTGTTTGTATTTTGCTTCAATCACGCGGCGCTTGAGCTTGAGCGTGGGAGTGATTTCACCTGTGGCAACGGTAAACTCATCTGGCACTACCACGATTTTCTTGATGGTTTCAAACTGCGCCAACCGCTTGTTCAGGTCTTCGACAATCCCGCGATAAAGGTTGCGCACCTTGTCTGACGCAACCAACTCCTGACGCGAAGTGAAGGGTACACCATTAGCGCGCGCCCAATCTTCCAACAAAGGAAAATGGGGCGAGATAATCACCGAAGCATACTTGCGTTTGTCGCCGATGATAGCCGCTTGCGCAACCAGCACATTGGCTTTCAGGGCGTTTTCAATCGGCTGCGGCGCAATGAATTTTCCGCCAGAGGTCTTGATCAGATCTTTTTTACGGTCGGTAATGCTGAGGAAGCCTTCGCTATCCAGTTCGCCAATATCACCTGTCTTAAACCAGCCATCGACGAATGAATTACGCGTTTCTTCCGGCAGGTTCCAATACCCCTTGAAGACAGTTGGTCCTTTGACCAGAATCTCGCCATCTTCGGCCATCTTGAGCTGCACGCCCTCATTGACTTTGCCTACTGATCCAATCTTAAAAGCTCCGCGGCGGTTTACTGAGAGCGTTGGCGAAGTTTCTGTGAGCCCGTAGCCTTCCATGATCGGGATACCCACCGCGCAGAACCACTCAGCCATATCCTTGCCAAGGGGAGCGCCGCCAGAGAAATACGCTCGACTGCGGCCGCCAAATCCCTGACGTATTTTGGAAAATACCAACTGGTTGGCCAGCTTCCAGCGCAGATCGGTGGGCGTTTCTCCCCGCGCGATTTCGTCTTTATGCTTTTCGCCAATCCGCACTGCCCAATCAAGGATCTTTCGGCGCAAGCCATGGCCGGCCCGACGCTCAGCCTCCGCGCGGATCTTTTCATAGACGCGCGGCACCGCAACAATGATCGTGGGTTTAGCTTCCTGGAGCATCTGCGGAAGCTGGTCGAACACCGCGCAGTAGGCGAGGCTGACGCCATCCAGATAGCAGACGTAGTCCACGTGGCGCGCC
>DASXJO010000868.1:0-2007 GCA_036497385.1 Candidatus Angelobacter sp.
AGCACTTGTTGAGCCAACGGAGCGGTCACAACTCCGGTGCGCTCGATATCCCAAAAGTCAACCGAGACGTTCAAACCGGGCGCGTATTTTGGCGAGTACACAAAGCCGCCACTGAACGACCGCGAATCTTCAGGTTGAAGATTCGGGTTGCTAGTTATAAGGGTGTTCGTTTCAGATTCGAGCAGGCCACCTTTGAGCGGATCGTGAGTAACCTCCAACGTTGAGACCGGGGACCCAAACAGTTCCTCAAGTGACGGTTCACGAAAGCCTTCGCCCCAAGTCGCGCGCAGGGTCAGCTGCTCGTCAAACGGTTGCCAGCGCATGCCAACCTTTGGCACCAAGACATTGCTATTGTTGTTCAGAAACTCTTCAAATCGCCCCCCAGCGGTAAACTCCAGGGAATAAAAGCCGGGAATTGCTGCATGGGTCTCGCTCACGATTTGCGGATTTTTTGGATTTTTGCCGTCGCCTCTGGAGTAGGTACTCGTCACGGGGCTGAAGATAGGAATTCTGGTCTCCGCGTAAATCGCATAAGAATTTCGGCTGCCCTGGGCACCTGGAACTGGCGAGTTGCCAACGATGTCTCCCTCCAAATTGAGTATGTCGGGATTCTCCTTCAGTTGCTCCCGCCGCCATTGACCACCGATGGCTAAGCCAACGCCGCCAGCCGGCAGGTGAAAGAGGTCGGTTGTGTAGATGGTGGCATCTAACGTGGCCAACTTTGAGGTGTCCTCGTCCTTGGGGTGCACCCTGGCGAACTCGACCGTGGCCGAATTGGACGAGATTGGATTGCGAAAATCACCGAAAGGATTAAAGACAGGCTGGCCAGCGAGAGCTCCACCCGGTTGAAAGATCGGATCGGCCTGGTTCAAGATCTGGTTGAAACGCGATGCGGACACCTGCGTGCCGGTCTGGGTATTGTCAACCTGACTGTAACGGAACCCGGTGTCGTAACCCCAGCTCCCGTCAAACAGCTTGTCTCCCTTGATGCCGATGGTGCTTAGCCACGCGTTAGTTTCGTTATCGAACAAACGGTTCCCAAATTCAGCCAGACGCGCGCGCGTGCCGCCGGAGATAATTTGCTGGAAGGGATTAAAAGGATTGAATGCATCAGCCGGTAAACCGGTCTCCGCGTGTGTGGGTGTGTTGGGTGGTTCCGAGCCTGGCGCAATCGGCGAATGCGGCGGAATAGCTAGTATGGTCTGACCCTTTGTTTCGAACGAACCGGTTGCGGGAGCCGCCAATTCATTATGCGTGTTCACCCTCTGATAAAAGCCGTCCGCATAGACGACCATCTGATCGCCGAAGACCTTACGGTCAGCACTTAACCAAACCCCATAACGCTCCGATTCAGGGAGCGAGGACGAGAACAGATTGAAATTAAAGCCGGGACGCAGACCGCCGGCAGCCCTGACACGGTTATTAGCATCGTAGAGATACCTGTTTGCTGGGGACAACCCGTTTGTAAAATCTGGTGCACTTGCAAATTCAGTCCCCCCAGGATTTAAATTCTTGCCACCAGCGGCCCCCGCCACGTCGCTACTGAGCTGAAGATTATAAGGACTATTGTTCGAGCTTAGGAACGGCGGGGTGAGCGAGAAACCGCGATCGTGGTTGAAGATGGAGTTGCGATGATAGTAATTCAAGACGCCAGTGATATTGGTATCTTTGTTGCCAACACCGAAGATGGCCGATGCGTCCAGTTCGCCGGAGTCTTTATCGAGGGTATTGCCGTATTGGATCCTCGCCTCCGCGCCATCGTAATTGTGACGCATCTTGAGGTTCACGACACCCGCTACCGCGTCCGCGCCATACGTGGTGGAAGCGCCGTCTTTCAGAATTTCGATGCTCTCAATGGCAGCTTGAGGAATCGAATTCAAATCGACAAACATCACATTCACCAGGCCTGGGTTGTTGCCCGTGGGATAGACAGCCACCCGTCGCCCATCCAGCAGGATGAGAGTCGCTCTCGCATCGAAACCGCGGAGAGCAATTGTCGCGGCACCC
>DASXJO010000869.1:0-3635 GCA_036497385.1 Candidatus Angelobacter sp.
GGGCCGAACCCTGGGTTCGATCTGGGCATTAACATTGACAAGCTCAGCGCTGATGGCTCAAAACTGCTCTATACCAATATGTTCGCGCAGCAATCTGACGCCACTCCCCCAGCTTGCCAGACATTTTCCAGTTCAACCGTAGGCAGTCTTATCGCGGACAGTTCCGGTCATGTGTATCTCGCCGGTAACACCACGAATCCGTGCATTGCCACGCCGGGCGCTTTCCAGACGACTTTGCCCAATTCCAACACCACCGGCTACGTTGCCAAATTCAACACCAACGTGGCGCCTGCCAGTTCGCTGGTTTACAGCACCTACCTGGGCGGCACTGATGGAATTGACGAGGTCAACGCTGTAGCGATTGATTCCTCGGCGAACGTGTATGTTGCCGGGACAACGTCTTCCACCAACTTCCCACACGGCGCGACCTTTGGTTCGGGATCGCCGCGCGCATATATATCCAAACTGAACCCTTCCGCCTCAGGACTGATTTTCTCGACTCTCTTAGGCGGCGCTGACGGTTTTCCCGCCGTGACCGGGATTGGCTTAGACCCATCGCACAATGTTTACATCACTGGGACCACCTCGCAAAGCACCTATCCCACCACGGCAGGCGCTTTCCAGACTACGATTGCCGGCGGCTCGGATGCGTTTGTCACCAAGCTAAGCAGCGGGGGCGGTTCTCTCATCTTCTCCACGTTCCTCGGGGGCAGCGGCGCGGACAGCTCCGCCGGACTGCATCTCAACAGCGCGCAAATGGTGTTCCTGACTGGAAGCACCAGTTCCGCGAATTTTCCCACCACCGCCAATGGTTTCAGGCAAACTCTGGCTCCAGCCACCCAGGACGCATTTGTCACCGCTCTGCAGCCCGACGGCAAGTCTCTCTACTACTCAACGTTGCTGGGCAGCAGCAACACGTCCAGCGGCGGGGCCATCTGGGTTGATCCGGCCTGGAACGCATGGGTTGGGGGAAACACCAGCGCGGCCGATTTTCCGGTGACGCCGGACGCCTTCCAGCCGGGACTCAAAGGAAAGAGTGACGCGTTCATTGCCAAGGTGGTCATCGCGGCCGATCTTGCTTTGCTCTCGCCCACAGCTCCCGCGACAGCGCACCAGGGAGATACCGTGACTTACAGCCTGTTGATTGGCAATCAGGGGCCGGACAACAGCGACAATCTGGTTATCACCGATACGCTCGCGCCCGGAACCAGCTTTGTGAGCGACAGTCTTACCGGCGGTACCGGGCCGTCCTCCTGTACCACGCCTTCGCCGACGCAAAACGGCGGGACCATAACGTGCAACTGGACAGGATTGCCGGCGCACGAGACTATCGCCGTAACAATCCGCGTGAAGGTAACTGCTGCAGCGGGCACAAAGTTGGTCAATAACTTCAACGTTCGGGCGCAAACCCAGGACCTGAACATGTCTAACAACTCATTCTCATTTACAACGCAAGTGCAGTAATGGCAACTGGCTGAGCTATCCTGCTTCACAAGCAGGATAGCTTCGGCCAAGCTAGGCGCGAACCCAAGGGCTTCTCCATCCTGATGGACACACTGATCTATTTAACCTTGTGCGTAATTTGGCGACATCCTGGTCGGGCTCGCGCGAACTAGGACAATGAACTTATTCGCTATTGTTTCGTTTCTCGGGATCCGCTAAAGTGTGACAGCGCCGAGATGCGCAAGGTCTTTGAAAAATAGCAGTCAGCAGTCAGTAGTCAGCATTCAGCCAAACAATAGTTTTGTGCAACCCTCTGCCGACCGAACAGCGGAAACGGGAAAAAGGGCTGAAAATTGACAGCGATTGGAGCCCTGAAAAGCGGCAAAGATAGGGGTCGACAGGCTTTCGACAGGCCTTTCGAATTGCGGTTCGGTCTTTGTTTTCAACAAAACGTTTAGGGGGTGGGGTCTGTGGCTGAAGGACGCAGGCAGAGGGACGTCGGCGCGCGTAGCGACCTATCGCCGAAATCGCCGTCATCGCGCGTGATCGCCGTGATCGGAGAGGCAAAACCTTACCGCGATAAACACGGATTACATTGATCAAGAAATAGGATTCGGAAAAGCTTAGTCTGGGTCTTTCGCAGTTTGTCTAACGTTCACCCGCACCAACTCCATCGCCTCTTCCTTCGTGCTGATGGAGCCATCGAGCTGCGCATCTTCCGCAGCGGTCAGCAGCTCTTTGAAGATCGGCCCAGGCTTGTAGCCGGCGGCGATCAGGTCAGCGCCGGTGATGAGCGGCGTGGGACGGATCTGCTCGTCGGGCAGCGTATGGAACTTCTCTTTGGCGAATTCATAGAGGCTGAGGTCGCGATGGCTGCTCTGGCAATCCAGGCGATGCAGTTCCAGATGCTGGTCAAAGCGGGGCAGGCGGAAGAAGCGCTTGAACGTGGAATCTTTCATGCGCATGACGTCGCCAAAGCGCATGTGGTTGGCGACGAGTGAGAGCACCTGGTCAGTATCGTCATTGGAAAGGCGGAAGCGGCGGCAGATTTCCGCGGCCATCTTGGTGCCGATTTCGGCGTGGCCGTCAAAGCGGATGCGGTCCGGCGCAACGCGAAACGTAGGCGGCTTGCCTACGTCATGCAGCAAGGCGCCCAGGGCCAGAGTCTTGGGACAACCGGCGGGCAGGCCTTCCAGCAGCATGAGCGTGTGAATCCAGACATCGCCTTCAGGATGGTATTGCGGCGGCTGCGCGACGCCCTGCATCTTTTTGATTTCAGGCAGCACCTGCTCCAGCAGATTGGTCTGGTCCAGCAGCTCAAAGGCGCGGCGCGCATGGCCTTCAGTCAGCATTTTCAGAATTTCGTCACGCACGCGCTCATGGCTGACCTGATGAATCTGCGGAGCGAGTTCACGGATGGCAGCGAACGTCTGCGCTTCAATCGAATAGCCGAAGCGCGCGGCAAAGCGCACGGCGCGGAGCATACGCAATTTGTCCTCGGCAAAACGGTGATGCGCTTCACCGATAGTGCGGATGATGCCCTGCTTCAGGTCTTCGCGGCCGCCAACGTAGTCGAGGACTTCGCGAGTATCGGGATCGAGCAGAAGGCCGTTGATGGTGAAGTCGCGGCGCTGCACGTCCATGCGCGCGTCCTGGGAGAACTGGACTTCGTCGGGATGGCGGCCGTCAGAATAAGCGCCGTCACTGCGGAAAGTGGCGACTTCAATGGCATAGTTGTCGCGTTCGCCGTCAGGAGTGTTGCGGCGGACGGGAACTAGCACAACACCGAACTGCGCGCCCACCGCAAAAGTGTTCGGGAAAATGCGCATCATTTCCTGCGGCGTGGCGGATGTGGCAACGTCATAGTCGGCGGGTTCGCGGTTGAGAAGCAGGTCGCGCACGCAGCCGCCGACGAGATAGGCGGAGAGTCCGTGTTCCCGCAGAGTACGCGCGATGCGAAGGGCTTCAATCGCTTTGGGAGACGAGAGGTTCACATTTACGCTCAGGGGCTAAAAGCCCGGAGTTTTCAACTGCTTGCCGCAGGCCTAAAGGTGTAAAGTTCCACGACATCATTTACAGAACGTTCCGACACATCCTTTACACTTTGGTTCCCGGTAAATCCGCTCAGTCCCGATCCACGGCCGTGGATCGGGGCTTGAGCGGATCGATTTCGGCGATCAGTGTACGCCGAT
>DASXJO010000870.1:0-6879 GCA_036497385.1 Candidatus Angelobacter sp.
CCGCGAACATGCACCAGTTCTTTGCTCTGCTTTTCTGTCAGCAACACACGCTTTTCCAGTCGCGACGAAAGCTGGCCAACCAACACAGCCGTGGTGACAAAAACAACGAAAGCGACCACGTCTTCCGGGCGGGTAATCAGGAACGAGTAGTACGGGCCGATAAAGAAAAAGTTAAACGACAGGCCGACAAGGATTGAAGCATACAGCGCGGGACCTCGGCCCTGCGTTACCGCCACTAGAATTACCGGAAGGACAAGGATCAGGGCAATGCTGGTCTGGCTCAATTCCGGACGCAGCTTTTCCAGCACCGCGATAGGCAGCGCCACAGTAATGGTCGCAATGAGGTAACGGACGGGCCAGCGCCCGCTCCAGGAAATCACAACTTAATTGTAGGCCATGGCTGCAAAAAGCCATTTTCAGGGATGTAAGTGATTTTGGGTGTTCTTAAAGCCCATGAAACCTGCGAAAATAGCTGTATGGCAATCGTTGTAATTGGCGGACATTCACGGAGTGTAGGCAAGACCAGTGTGGTTGCCGGTTTAATTTCAGCGCTGCCGGAATTCAACTGGACCGCCTTAAAGATCACGCAGTTTGGCCACGGCATCTGCTCGGCAGACGGCAAGCCCTGCGACTGCGACACGGGCGACGACCATTTCCGCGCTTTGAGCGATGAGAAGGATCTGAGCGGCGAAAGCGACACCTCGCGTTTCCTGGTTGCCGGCGCGAAGCGGTCTCTTTGGGTGCGTACGCGGCAAGGGCGTTTGGGCGAAGCCATGCCGGACATCGAGCGCAAAATCGCCGGCGCCGAAAACGTGATTATGGAATCCAACAGCGTGATCCGCTTTCTGCGTCCTGATTTGTATCTGACCGTGTTGGACGCCGATACGGAAGATTTTAAGGATTCTGCGCGCGAATTTCTTGACCGCGCTGATGCGGTGATCCTGCATCAATCTGAAGCCAGAGCGAAGTGGAAGGCCGTCTCAATGGACGAGTTGGCAGGCAAGCCAATCTTCAAAATCCAGCCGCCTCCGTATGTCACGGAAGAGATTGCTGGCTTTGTGCGGGAGAAATTGCTGGCCGGAAGCACGGGCAGGATCCGCGTAGCCGACGGAATCGCCAACAGGCTTTAGGCCGTAGCGCGGTCCTATAAATCAGGCAAAACTATCTTGGTCCCGTAACGGGTGGCATGGGCTGTTCGCGACGCGGAGCCTCTGTTCGTTTTTGCGAACTGCCGTCGCCATCGGGCTCGCGGATGAAACTGCTGGTTGCAGGCGGAGCGCCCCGTACACCCTTCTTGAGGTTTTTCAGGACATCGTCTTTGTCAACGCTGTAGTCACGAGAGAGCCGGGTCAAGGCCAGCGTCACAATGTCAGAGTGGTGGATGTCCTCTGTCCCGGGAATTCTTTTAATATCCAGCCAGATTTTATGTACCAGGTGGACGTCTTCAGTCTTCATGGTTGGCGTGTGCGGGCCAATGCGATAGCTTTCCACGGTTGAGTCCGCTCGCACCACCTGGAACACGAACTGCCGCTTCGGCTCCGGCATAGCTTCCCAAGCCTGACCCAGGCGGAAAGCCTGTTCTTCTCCAGTCATCTTGCTGGAAACCCCGGAGACCACGGCGGAAGATTCCATCGCGTTAGCCGTCTGAACAATGGCGGACCAGACATCGCGCGCAGGAACCACCAACAGAGAGATGGTCTTGCCGTAGCTTTCGGCAATCGAAACCGCTTTGGTGAAAAGCGTCTGTTCGTAGTCGCTGAAGATCTGCTCCATCGCCAAGTCGCGGTCAGCGCTGCCGTAGCCCGTGAGGCGCGCCTCCATCACCACGACGTCAGTCTCACCAGTATCGGTGTTTTCCAGAGTCCAGCGCAGATGGTTCAGCGTGTTGTAGTCGCGGACCGTCACCAGCACGTTTCCGGGACTTACCTGCACTGCTTCACGATCGATGGTTTCCTGGTGGAGCAGATGGAAATGCTCCTTCATCTGCTGCTCCACGTGAGCAAACTTGCGCTTGTTGATCTTTTCCGAGACGGTAAAGATAAAGAAAAACGCAAATGAAAACGCCAGGCCCGCCACGGTGGCTACCTGCTTGGTAAACAGATTCACAATCGCCGTGGAGAGCAGCACCAGGTGAACGGACAACAGCCCAATGGGAATCTCAGTCTTGCCAATGCGAATGTTGGGCGGCACACGCCATCCGCGCTCGCCCTTGTACTTGAAGCGCAGCACCAGCATGGCCAGGCTGTTGAAGGTAAAGCTCCAGATGACGCCAAAAGCATAGGCTTCACCCAGCACGTAAACGTTGCCGCGGCTCAGCAGAATGGTGAATAACTGCAGCCCGACAATCATATTGATGATGCGATAACTGGTGCCAAACCTCCTGTGCGGGCGCCGGAACCAGTCTGTGAGCACGCCGTCTTCAGAAACCCGGTTTAACACACCATTGGAGCCGATAATGGATGTATTAATGGCGCCGGAAAGAATCAGAAAACCGACCACCACCACAAACACACGGAATACCAGTTTCAGAATGTGGGGCCCGATCATGTACATGGCCATGCCGGAAATCAGGTTGTCTTTGTAAAGCGGTACCCGGACTTCATCGGGAATAATCATCACGGCCAGCAGGGAGCCGATGCCGGTAAATACAAAGCTGAAGATCGCGATGATCAATGCGGCCCGCTTCAGGTTGCGCAGCTTGGGACTGGCGATTTCGCGGTTCACCTGGGCCAGCGATTCCTCACCGCTCATGGCCAGTACGGAATGGCCAAACGCTATCAGGATTCCAAACAGACCGAAAGATTTTCCCAGGTCGGTATTTTTTAAGAAGCCCAAGGCTTCAGCGCTGAAGTGCAGATTTCGCGGTATCGGTAGCGGAGGCAGAGGCGCGCCGGTTTGGATGACGGTATAAAAGGCCCAGCCCATCAGGATGACGACCATCACCGTGGTGATCTGCATTACGCGGAGCGCCTTGTCGCTGGATTCTTCTATGCCCTTGATGTTTTCCCACCAGTAGTAACATGTCACCAGCAGAGCGAACGCGGCAGCGGCATGGTTGACGTCAATCTGCGGCGTGCCATGAAACATGGCATGCATGGCGCGAGGGATCCAGCCATGCTGATCAGCGGTGGCAAAAATTTCATTGATGAGGCTGGCAATGTATTGCCCCGCGGCTACGCCGGAAATCGGGCCGGTAAGGATGTAATCGAACATCAGCGCGGAGACGCTGAATTTGGCGAAGGCGCCGCCCAGAGCTTCTTTCACCACGCGATACACGCCGCCGCGGGTGAACATGGAACAGCTTTCCACGTAAACCGAACGCACCGCGAAGGCGAAAAGCATGACGCCCAGAATGAACCATGGAGCAGATTTCCCAACCGCCTGCTCGGCGATGCCGCCGGCATAAAAGGCGGACGAGCCCAGATCATTCAATACAATGGCAGCTGCGCGCCAGTAAGAAATGAAGGTGAGCATGACCGAGGTCGCAACGACGATGCGGACCCGGTTCGAAAGTGGTGGGACAGCTCCTGAGCCTGCTGACATTTTAAAAGTAAACAACGGCCGCCACTTATAGAACGCCTGTCGGCGCCCTATTTGCAGGGCCGATCCAAATTCCTTAAGTCCCGATTCGACGCCTAATCTCTAGTCCTCTTCCAGCATGCTCTGGGCCGTTTTCACGGCCGTTACAATAATTACCGGCACAGCGCCGATCAGTCCCACAAAAAACAGGTACTTGAAGACCGGCAAGATGTAGTGCACCAGGAAGCTCACTCCAAGCATTGTAGTCCTGTGGGTTGGAGGAATCAAAGCATGACCGCAGTTTGCTAAAATCTGCTCAGTGCGGAACATCCCCCCCAGAGCCTGGATACTGGCGCTTGTCTCGAGCGTGCTGCAGATCCTCGTTTTCCCGAACATAAATCTGTATTTCCTGTGCTGGATTGCATTGGCGCCGCTGCTTTATGCGTTGCTGCGGGGCCGTGGCGGTGAAGGCGAGTTGTTCGATTCTGAAGGCAGATCTCTGCGCCCGTTTACTGTCTGGCAGGGCTTTTTGATCGGCTGGGCCAGCGGTATTGTCTGGTATCTGGGAACGTGCTACTGGATCTATCCCGTAATGCACGTTTATGGCCGGGTGCCCGGAGTAGCAGCCACCCTGATCACAATCGCGTTCTGTATTTATATGGGGCTGCATCATGGCGCTTTCGCCGCGCTGGTGGTCATGATGGCCAGAAGGTCCACGACAGGGAATCGCCGTCCTTTGCTGCTGGCGCCGGTGTTCTGGACCGCTATTGAGCTTTTTCGCGATCGCGTGATCGGCGATCCGTGGAACCCGCTGGGCGGCGCACAAATTGATAACATCCCGTTTGCCCGAATGGCCCAGGTAGCCGGCGTTTACGGCTTGTCATTTGCGGTGATGCTGGTGAATTGCGCGCTTGTGGCCGCTGTGCTGCTGCGAGGTCAACGCCGCAAGACTCTATTGGTCTCTACAGTTGCGGCAGCCATTGCCTTGCAGATAGGAGCTTTCGCTAAACCCGCTCCGTTTACGCCCACGCGCCAGGCCGTGCTGATGCAGGAAAATGTACCACTGCTGGATCAGCCAGAATGGGCGCCGAGATACTTTGACCAGACGATTTCCGAACTGGTGAAGCAGAGCGTCGAGGCAGTGCCGCGGCAGCCCGATGGTAATCCGGGACTGATCGTCTGGCCGGAGTCGCCCGCGCCATTTTTTATCGCAGACCCGAGGGTGCAACGATGGCTGGTGGCGATGGCGCAGGACAAAAATTCATACCTGGTGATCGGCAGCCTGGGTGAAACGCAGGAGGTGAATGGCAAGCAGCAGCTTCTAAACTCCGCGCTGGTAATGGATCCCCACGGCAATGTTATCGGTCACTATGACAAGATCCATCTGGTGCCGTTTGGCGAATATGTGCCGTTTCAAAATCTGCTGTTCTTTGCCAACAAGCTCACGCGTGAAGTGGGCGACTTCGCCCGTGGCGATCAGCGCAAAGTATTTGACCTGGGTGGAACGCACGCGGGAGTTTTCATCTGCTATGAATCGGTTTTCCCCGACGAGGTGCGCGAGTTCACCGCGAACGGCGCGCAGGTGCTGATCAATATCTCCGACGATCTCTGGTACGGCGAAACGGGGGCACCCGCGCAGCATTTACAGATGACAAGAATGCGCGCGGTAGAGAACCATCGCTGGATACTTCTGGCGACGAACAACGGCACCACGGCGTCCATTGATCCTCTGGGCCGGGTGGTGAAGCAAGCGCCGCGCAACGTGCGCACCGCAATGGTTGCGCCTTTTTCACCGCAAACCGAAATGACTTTTTACAGCCGCTATGGCGACGTGTTTGCCTGGATTTGTGTGGTAATCTCATTGCTGGCGGTGTTTGTGCGCTGGCGCTACCGGGCTACCACAATGATTGAAGCGCGCCCCGCATAAAAATTATGGTCGAAGAATTAGAACGCGAATATACCGCCGTGCGCGATAAAGTGCGCGATCTGCGGAGCTATCTTTGACGCCCCTTCACTTCGCCAACAACTAGCTGAGATTGAAAAGAAGGTCGGCGATCCCAATGTGTGGGCTGACCAGGAGAAGTCGCAGGTGTTGATGCGTCAGCGCCGGCGTCTGGAAGAATCGCTGGCCATGGATGCCGACCTGGGCCGCCGTGTGGACGATATACAGGCTTATTTTGACCTGGCCCGCGAAGGCGAAGCAGTGACGGAAGAGCTGCGCAAAGAAATCGACCAGCTCCGCGACGTGGCCGATAAGCTTGAAACGCAGACGCTGATGTCCGGCGAGCACGACATGCGCAACGCCATTGTCACCATCCACCCCGGCGCTGGCGGGACGGAGTCACAGGACTGGGCGGAAATGCTTTTGCGGCTTTACCTGCGCTGGGCAGAGCGCCAGGGCTTCAGCACTGAGGTGAACGAATATCAGCCTGCGGAAGAAGCCGGCATTAAGTCTGCCACCTTTACCGTGACCGGTGATTACGCTTATGGGCAATTGCTGAGCGAAATTGGCGTGCACCGGTTAGTGCGCATCTCGCCCTTTGACCAAGCCAAGCGCCGGCATACGTCGTTTGCCAGTGTCTTTGTCTCCCCGGAAATTGACGACTCAATTCAAGTGGACATAAAACCGGAAGACCTGCGGATTGATACCTACCGGTCCGGCGGCAAGGGCGGCCAGCACGTGAACACCACGGATTCCGCGGTGCGCATCACGCACATCCCCACTAATCTCGTGGTGGCCTGCCAGAACGAACGCTCACAGCACAAGAACCGTGAGCGCGCCATGAAGATGCTGCGGTCCAAGCTCTATGAATATGAGCTGGAGAAAAAACGCGCGATCAGCAAGAAGCTGGAAGATTCCAAGCTGGACATTGATTTTGGCTCTCAGATACGCTCGTATGTATTGCATCCGTACAGATTGATAAAGGACCATCGCACCAAACTGGAAGTGGGAGACGTGGACCGCGTGCTGGATGGAGACTTGAGGCCGTTCATCCGGGCATTTCTTGTGGCGCGGCGGGATGGAAATTAGTTTTTTGAAATCCCGAGCGCTGCGAGAGATCACTATAGTATCGAGATACTTGGGTCGAATCCACGACCTATTCTCGATTGCAATTGCCTGAAAGCAACGGTAGTACCTTATATGATCTTGCGGCTATAGAGATCCGTCGTTTCACTCGGGATTTCAGAAAAAGCTATGGCTCCAATTCTTGAACTGATAAAGAAGAATGCCGTGCCTGTGAACGTGATGCGCTCTGCCGCCAAGGGCGCTCTGCCGCTTTCTGCCGACGAGACGTTGGAAGTGCTGGTGTACATGGCTCAGCACCCGCTATTTGGACAGGATGCGCGCATGACGCTGGC
>DASXJO010000871.1:0-2095 GCA_036497385.1 Candidatus Angelobacter sp.
GTTCTAAAGGTTCTCGCAACTCTCTGGTGCTTGTATGTGGGCGGACAAGCCGCTGGAACGGTGGCCGGTGCCAGGGAAACGCACCACCACCAGACCGATGGCAGAGGCAAGTGCCGGCAAACACAGACGAAATGGGGCGACGTTTATGAAAGCTGGTGTCCCGCAAAGCCACCTGTTCATTCCGGCCTTTGTGATGCTTTACCTTTCAATGGCTGCATCGGTCGGGGGATACACTGCTAGATCCACAACCGTAATGCTCACACCGGAAGATACAATACAGTCGGCTGTTGATGCCAACCCTGAAGGGACAACCTTTGTTCTTCGTCCAGGAGTTTATCGGATGCAGAGTGTGGTGCCGAAGAATGCGGTGGTCCCGTTAGTTCGGACAGGTTTTTCGGGTTTTTAAGTGAAAAGATTATTCAGTTCGTCGTAGTCGAGGCGGTGGAAATGTGAAAATCGGTTTCATCGATTTTCAAGGTCTGTGGGAAGGGCGGGAAACGGCTCTATCGTTTTCCGCGCTTTCCACAGACCGGCATTTCCACGGCCCGGCTCAAGCTGCGTGTTATGCCGCCAGCGCCTCTGGCGGACGGTGGAAGTATACCTGGTCTGGCGTTTGCGCCCCCAAGCTCGAATGCGGGCGTTGGCTGTTGTAGAACGCGAAGTAGCGGCCGATCTTGGCTCGCGCCTCGGCCACCGACTCATAGGCATGAAGATAGACGTGCTCGTATTTGAGCGAGCGCCACAGCCGCTCGACGAAGACGTTGTCTGCCCAGCGGCCCTTGCCATCCATGCTGATCTCGATGCCTTCTTTCTTTAGCCGCCCAGTGAAGGCTTCGCTGGTGAACTGCGAGCCCTGATCGGTGTTGAAGATCTCCGGACGGCCATAGATACTCATCGCTTCCTCCAGCGCCTCGATGCAGAAGCTGGTATCCATGGTGATCGACAGCCGCCACGCGAGCACGCGACGGCTGAACCAGTCGATGACCGCAGCCAGATAGATGAAGCCGCGCACCATGGGAATATATGTGATGTCCATTGCCCAGGCTTGATTGGGCCGGGTGACCGAGAGGCCGCGCAGCAGGTAGGGATAAATCTTGTGTCCTGGCGCGGGTTTGGAGGTGTTGGGCTTGCGATACAGTGTCTCGATGGCCATCCGCCGCATCAGGGTGCGCACGTGGCGGCGGCCCACTTCAAGACCCTGCTGGCTGAGCATGTCGCGCAACATGCGGCTACCGGCGAACGGATAGTTCATATGCAGTTCGTCGATCCGCCGCATCAACATCAGGTCCGCGTCGGAGACCGGGCGAGGCCGATAGTAGATTGTGGAGCGACTGATCTCCAGCAACTTCGCCTGCCTGCTGAGAGACAACTTGTGCTCGGGATTGATCATCGCCTTGCGCTCAGCAGGCCCGCTTTGATGAGCGCAGTCTCTAAAAAATCATTTTCCAGCGTCAGTTCGCCGATCTTGGCCTGCATCCGGGTTACATCTACCTTCACCTGCTGCTCGGCCTTGTCCTCGCCAAACACACCTGCCGCACTTTCCTGCAACCGCGTTTTCCAGTCCGTGATCTGGTTGGGGTGAACATCGAACTGTTGGGCCAGTTCAGCCAGAGTTTTGTCTCCCTTCAAGGCGGCTAACGCCACCTTTGCCTTGAAGGCGGCTGTGTGGTTCCGGCGTGGACGTCGTGTCATCGTTGCTCCTCGTTTCTGCCATCTTAATGGCCGTCAGGGAACAACCCTTCCACTTATCCCGCTGTCCGAATTTCCGGATCCCGCTCAATGCACCTATCTTGGTCTCCTCCGTCCCGGTGGACGGCTGGGATTAATGACACCTTTCGTATGGATGTTTTTGTCCTCTTATGAGCATCTCAGGAAGGTTCTACTAACTGAATCCACGATATGTAGCCTAATTCATCCTGAGTACCATGCATTCTTTGACTCCGCCTTCGTGCCTATTTGTGCGTTCGTCGTGCTGAAAGCGCGCTCAAGTGCAGATTGTGTTTTCATTCGCCTTGTCGACTTCTATGGAGAGAGCGTGCAATCGGTGAAGGCCCTCGAGGCAATTGCTGATGCGACAGTTCCTTGGCGTTTTGAA
>DASXJO010000872.1:0-11475 GCA_036497385.1 Candidatus Angelobacter sp.
CCGCAGCTCACAGCGCCACAGACACTCACGTTCTCAGTAACGGCGACAAGCGCTGCCAGCGGTTTAACCAGCGCTCCAGTAACTGTGGTCGTGGTTGTGAATCCGCAGGCTGACATTATTCAAGTCACCGTGGCGACCTACAGGACGAAGAAAGCTCGTCTCGTAGTCACCGCTACCGACTTCACTCCGGGTGTAACGATCACTTGCACTCTGGACATCATCAACCAGGCAACTGGACAACCGTACTCAGCGGTGATGGGACCGAGCATTCCAGCGGCTCCCGGTGTGTTCCAGGTGTTCTTCACCAACATACCGTCGCCCAACACAATCACTCTCACCTCAAGCGGAGGTGGCAGCTCAACCACGGGCGTAACAACCTTGAGGTAACCGACTTGTAACTTACGGCTGCCGGACTTCGGTCCGGCAGCCCAACACTTTCAATCTGCCAGCCTGTGAAGTTCAGCAGCAGGGTGGCAAGGAATCAGCAGAAGAATCAACTTAAGAGAGGAACCGAACATGAATTTCAAACCTACGCGGGCCCCCAGCAAGGCTCTGCAATCAGAAGAGAATTCCTTGCTAACTCGCTTCGGGACACGCATTAAGGCCATCGCACTGGTAGCTTTGTTATCCACGGCCAGCGCATTCGCTTCACCTAGCAGGCAGATTGCTAATCAGGGCATCAATCAACCCCGCGGCATGGTTCGTTCTACAGTGCCCAACCCAGTCATAGGCGGCTTGCCGCTCCATGATTACTGGGTCTCGGACACAGTCCTTGGCTTCTGCCGCATTGATCAGGTGCCTGATCCGGCCAACCCTCCGCTCACGCATGGTGTGCTCAATCCGGGCACCTGCCTCGCTACCGGAATCTTTGAACCTTCCGACTATCAGGTGGAAACCAACGGTGTAAACGGCTCCAACGGTTATGTCTTCGTCGGTTCGAATGTCGGCATCACGCGGCTCAGCTTTATCGTGGATCCTGTCAATCCCACAAAGACCGTGATCGACACCGCGAACGCCGCTATCTTCTTTGGTCCGGGCTCGCTCTTCACCAACAATGTCGCTATCGGCAAAGCTGCCGGCGGCGCAAGCGCCAAGCTTGGTCCCGACGGAAAACTTTATGCCAGCTTCACCGGCGCGACAGACATCTGGCGCGTGCTCAATCCGCTTTCGCCCACGTTCACTCCGGCCGGCAACAAGATTGAACGCGTTGGCGTGAGCACCGGCATCGGCGGCGTCACCACGGACCTGGCCTGGGTAGGCCACGATCTCTGGCTCGTCGACGTTGGCTTCCTTAACCGCCTCCAGAATGCTGACCAGTGCAATTACACTTTTCCCAAGTGCGCTGCTGTTCTGCAGTTCCAATTCTTGTCTGTCCACACGGGCATGGAGTCTGACCAATTCATCTCCACCATCCCGAACGGGCGCTGGCTGTATTTTGCCAACGGCAGCCGCGTCGTCCGGTATGACACAACTACTCCCGGCCTGCTTCAGGTCTGGAACCAGAGCGGCATCATCAACGGCAGCGCTATTCCGCAGGGATACTCGCTGATTCTGGGCATCAACTTTATTCAAAGCGCCACTCCCACCGTTCTGCCCGACGGCAGTTTCTTTGAAGACATGACGGTGGTGAATGATCCGGTTGTAAACGCACTGTTCCCGCGCGCTGCTGCAACGCCCCCGCGCGACGGCGCAGGCGTAGGATGGTTGCTTGCGGCAAGCACGCTGCCTACCGTGGAATCGTGCGTCCAGGTTGTGGGCGTACCCACTCCTCCTCCTTGTGTCAACAGTCCGCTTGGAACTGGCGGCACAGGAGCATCGCCTAATCCAGTCCCGGCAAAACGCGGAGTTCTGTTTGCATCCGGCATCACTCATCCTCGCGGCTTGCTCTTCCTGCAAACCAACTGGTGGGTTTCCGATGAAGCTCTGGGCTTCTGCCGCATCGACGTGAATCCCGTCAGCGGTGCAACATCGCTCAGCCATTGCTTCCAGCCGGACGCAACTTTCTACCCCGGTCAAACAGCAGCGGCAGCGCCTAACGCGTTAGGTCAGCAAATCGTCTACGTGCCAGACGCTTCGGCTTTCACTTCGAACATCTATAGGTTCCTGTTCACGCCGGATGCCACAGGCGGCACCATTACGCCTACTGGAATCCTTAACGGCCTCGGCAGCAAGAAGGGCGCCAAAGTTGAAACTGTTGCTCTTCCCCAGGGCCCAGGCAATGACGGAGCCCTTTACCTCGGCTATTCCGACGCAGGATCTATTGAGAAAATTACCAACCCGGCAACCGCGCCCGGCACGCCCGTAGGGGTTGGAAAAGATTTCAATAGCACCGGCGTAATCAGCATGGCGTTCCAGGGCAATGACCTCTACTTGTCAGAGCTTGGCCCGCCACCCATTGACGGCCAGTTCATCAAGAAGGGCGTTGTTACCGTTATTTACAAAGCCTCGCCCAGCGCCAACAACGGAGGAGCTACTCCGGTGAAGCGCGCTATCGCCCGCCTGCAGACTCCGCAGATCATCGTGGAGAATCCCGGCGGCTTCACCATGGGCCCCACCGGTGCAAGACCGTCCTGCCTGCCTCCTCTGGGCGTGAAACTTTCACCCACAGTTCCGGCAGATCCGGCAACTACTCCGGCCTTTTACATGGGCACTCTGGGACTAACGGCGGATGGTGTTTTCAATCCCGGCGTAACCCAGGGCCTGGGCGAACAGCCAAGAGTCGATCAATATGACTTCATCTGCACCACGCAGGTTCTGTGGGTGAATGACGGAGCCATTGATCCGACCCGAAGCCTCAGCAGCCCGCTTGGTCCCGTCACCGCGCTCGGCTTCAGCGGCAATGATGCCTCTGCGGTCCTGGCCGTCGGCGACGATCCTTCAGTGCAGGTCCCAACCCAGTCGCGGCAGCACGGCATTTTGCGCCGCAACGGGCCTCCGGGCACTGGCTCAACCGGACAAGGACACGTGTATCTGGTGTTTTAAGGACATGTTCTAAGAAACGAGTTCTAGAAGACGTGTTCTAAGAAACGTGTTCCGGAAGAAAGCGTTTTAAAGAACGTCTTCTAAAACAAGTAACAACCGTTCAACCTAAACTGGGCCGGCGCGAATTATGCGTCGGCCTTTTTTCTTTGAACCTGGAGCGACGCTGAATTCGCCGCCTTGGCAGATCATTATTTTGGCGAGGGGACAGATGGCAAGAACTAAAAATGCCCACTCTTTCAGTGGGCATTTTTGGCAATTGTTCTATCTGCTGCCGTGACGGGGCAGTCTCTAGCAGACTTGGCCCCGTGGCTGGCCCCATTGAAAGGCGATGGAGCGTTAGCCTGGGGGGTGGTGGTAGTAAATGGGGTGGTAGTTCCCACACAAAGTTCCGAAGTGGCGCTCGCTTCCACCTGGTGGCGGGAGTCACCATCCGCTTTTAACAGCCACTTGATCTCCTGGCCGAACGTACCATCAAAGGTTACCTGAAATACATCGTCGTTTTCGCCGGGCTGGAACACAGTCGGCTGACTACGATCATTTGGAGGAGGGACGAACATGTTCTTTGGCCCCAGCGGCACGGTAATCGCGCTCGCAGTCTGGTTCAAGTATCCAAAATGGGCCGTGAACGTGCCGTTGCCGTTATCCTGAACGCAGTTGAGGAGCGGGATCAGATTATTCGATCCTGCCGCTTTCGCGACCACCGGATAGACAACCGGCAGAAGGGCGGCGGATATGCCCACAGCAGCCAACCTGGCCAGGACCTGCCGCCGAGTAAGTCCGGGAGGCGGGACAACTAGCGGGTGTTCAACTCCGCCCTCGAATAAATTAAAGCTAGCCAATTCGTCTGTTGCCACCTGCATCAACTGTTCCGCCTGTGCTCCTGTCACGTTGAATTTGCGAACTAGCAGGGCCGCCAGCTCCTGGGGCGAAGTATTGCCATCGCAATGCTGCCACACCAGGGCCGAGGTTGCGTTCAAAAGGTAGGATTTGTTTTGGGCCGGATCGAAAACTCCTAATCCGTCCCCAATGGCTTCCGTGGATACGGTAGTCTTCTTGCGTGGGTTTTCCATGACTACGCTCCTTGTGCGGCTTAAGCTGCGCTGCCAGTCTACGTTCCAATATTCATTTGTCAAGTGGTATTTGCCGCTAAGCCTTTGTCGAGTCAGCGATTTGCGTGATTGTCGAATAAGACAAGACGGCTTAGAATGAGCGGCTACTGGCGCGTGCCTGCTTTGGATGAAAGTCTATGAAAAGACATCCCGTAAATATCAATGCGTACCCTCTGAACGGTAATGCGGCGGTACTGCAATCAGCATCTGCGGAGCGGGCCTGGTTGCGTGAAAACGCCAATACCTCTGCGCAGCTGGGCTGTGGCACAGCCAATCGGCAAGGTTGGAACGTGCTTTGCCCGTGTGCCTTTGAAGCGACATGGAATGGCGGCCCAGGGATTGCAGATATAGAAATACGGGTAGAAAGCCAGGAAGAGGGTGTACCCGCCTTTGTGCAAAGCCAGCTTGGCGATGGTGTTCTCACCTTGCATACGGGCTATCAGATGAAACCTGACAAAACGTACCGTCTTTGGGTGCGCGGTCCCATCAACGAGCCCAAAGATGGAATTTCTCCCCTGGAGAGCATCGCTGATACGTCGGTACTTCCGTGCACGATTAGCATGCAATGGAAATTCACCAGGCCCCGCCAAACAGTCCGCTTTGAGGCTGGCGAAGCTTTTTGTGCCCTGTTGCCTTTCCCGAGGCATGACTTCGACCATCTGGGCGTTGAAGTCATACCAATCGGAGACGACGTAGAACGCTACGAGTGGGACCTGCAGGAGATGGCTGACAATCCTGCCGTCCATGGTCTTTTACGCGATTTGGGCGCTACCATGGTGGAGCCCACGGAGGCGCCGGCTCACGTGAGTATTTGGGCCCGCCGATTGCACAATCCGCCAGCCGTGAGTTGCATTTGCCCTGCTGATGGGCGCATTGATTTGCTGGAAGAAGCGATTTACGGGTTTTTGCGGCAGGATTATCCCGGCGAGACGGAGCTCATTGTGCTCAATGATTGGGGCGAGCGCACGCTAGTCTACGATCATCCGAAAGTGCAGATCATCAACCTGCCTTGCCGCTTCCATTCCATGGGCGAGAAATTCAATGCGCTGGCGGCGCTGACTTCGCACGATCTAATCATGATGTGGCCGGAAGATGACGTCTCCCTTCCCCACCGGATATCTTTCACCGTGTCTCAGCTTCAGCCGACGCACGGCTTTTTCAATGCAGAGACGGCCTGGGTATGGAAGGACGGGCAGATAAGACACTTCGAACACACAGCTTTTCACGGCGCCGCCCTTTGGACCCGCGACCTGTTTGTGAAAGTGCACGGATATCCGCATGTGAGAGATGGCCATGACAGCTCATTTGAACAGCTTTGCCAGGGGCATGCGCCGGAATCTGTATGTGTTCGTCAAGCCATCCCGGAAAATGCCTACTACATCCATCGTGAGTTGCAGCAGGACGAGCAATCTGGTGAGGGCGTTGCAGATTCTGTTAAGCAACAGGAGGAGTCAGCACATTTCCGCGATGGTCAAATACAGTTAAAGCCACAATGGAGAAATGATTACGCCGGGCTCGTTCGTGACTATCTGGCTAAACACGCTGGCGCAGGGCCTTTTCCTCCACCCTTTCACACGATTCCGCCACCCGCGATCACGCCCGCCAGAACGGAAGCCGCAATGTTTCAGGGGCACTACCCGGCAAAGATCAGTGTAATTTTACCGGCCTGCAATGAATCGGTCTTGCTCAAGCGCACCGTCGAGCAGTTTGCCGCCACGCTTCCACGCAATAGCGAAATCATTGTGGTGGACAATGGTTCCACGGACGGATGTTCTGATTTCCTGCAGCAAGGCGAGTTCAAGGGCGTTCAACTGATCCGCACGCCCGAGCCCCTGGGAGTATCGGGAGCGCGCAATCGCGGCCTGGCCCAGGCGCAGGGCGAAGTGGTGGTGTTTGCGGATGCGCACATTGACATTCCGGAACACTGGTGGCAACCCATTGTGGCGCTGCTCAATAATCCGCAAGTGGGCGTAGTGGGACCTGCCATCGGTGTGATGGGCGAACCGGAGCTTTCCAAAAACTACGGTCAACGCATCGCCGACTCAAAGCTGCGAGTTGAATGGCTCGGGTACAAGTCGGAGGAGCCCTATCCAGTCCCGACGCTAGGGGGTGGATTTATGGCCATGCGCCATGACACGCTCAAGCAAGCCGGCGCGTTTGATGCCGACATGCCTCAGTGGGGTTCGGAAGACCTGGAACTTTGTCTCCGCTACTGGCTGCTAGGTTTTGAAGTATGGGTGGCACCCGAGGTAGTCATACTTCATTATTTCCGGGACAAAAATCCTTACGTGGTGGAGTGGCGATCACTTACCCACAACCTACTACGCGTGGCCTTGCTGCATCTGGGCAAAGAACGCCTTGCGCGTGTTCTGGGCGCACTGAAGTCAGATTCGCATTTCGATGCCACTTTGGCCGCGGTCGCGGACAGCAGGCTGTGGCAGCAACGCGCTTATTTCGCCGAGCGCCGTCTCCATGACGACGATTGGTATTTTGAGAAATTCAAAGACAGTTGTCTGGTGTGAATTGTGAATGGCCCAAGTTCCATGAACGCTCAACCTGATGTCAGCTGCATCTGCCTAACCTACGGCCGTCCGGAAGTGCTGGAAGAGGCAATCTACTCGTTCCTGCAACAAGACTACGCAGGCAGGAAGGAACTCATCGTCCTGAATGATTATCCGGGTCAAACCCTGACGTTCGACCACCCTGACGTCCAGGTGATCAACGTAACCAGGCGGCTTCGAACGGTTGGGGAGAAGATGAACGTCGCGGTGGCTCTGGCCTCGCACGACCTGCTTTTCGTCTGGGACGATGATGACATCTATTTGCCCCACCGGCTGGCTTTTTCGGTATCCAGGTTTGAGCTGGAGAAGCGCTTTTTCAAACCAGACAAGGCGTGGCTTTGGAACAAAGGAAAATTGAGCGGCCCGGCGAAAAGCATTTTTCATTCCGGTAGCTGCTGGTCACGCGACCTTTTTGACGCAGTGCAGGGTTATGTTGCCGAAGGCACAGGGTACGACCTGGTTTTTGAGCGCTCATTGGAACAGAAATTTCCCGGATCCACTGCCGCGTACGACATCAGGCCGGAAGAGATCTACTATCTCTACCGTTGGTCTGGAACGGGTTCTTACCATCTTAGTGGTTATGGCGACCATGCTGCCGGCCAGAATGTAGGCCACAGCCAGGTTGAAGCATCTGTCAACCGGCAGGCAAGCAGCGGCCAAATCCCGCTGGGAACTATACGGTTGCAACCACATTGGAAAACAGATTACCAGCAGCTTGTAAGCCAAACGATTCGGTCAGTGGTTGTCAAAAGACGATGAACGCTCAGCCTGATGTCAGCTGCATCTGCCTAACCTACGGACGGCCCGGAGTGCTGGAAGAGGCAGTCTACTCGTTCCTGCAACAAGACTATACAGGCAGGAAGGAACTAATCGTCCTGAATGACTATCCGGATCAAAGTCTCACGTTCGATCACCCCGATGTCCAGGTGGTCAACGTAACCAAGCGGTTTCGAACGGTTGGGGAGAAGAGAAACGTCGCGGTGGCCCTCGCCTCGCACGACCTCCTCTTCGTCTGGGACGATGATGACATTTATTTGCCTCACCGGCTGGCCTTTTCGGTATCCAGGTTTGAGCCGGAGAAGGGCTTTTTCAAACCAGACAAGGCGTGGTATTGGGAAAACGAAAAATTGAGCGGCCCGACGCAGAACCTTTTTCATTCCGGTAGCTGCTGGTCACGCGACCTTTTTGATGCGGTGAAGGGTTATGCCGCCGAAGGCACGGGACACGACAGGATTTTTGAGCGTGCATTGGAGCGGCAATTTCCAGGCTCGACCGCCACGTACAACATCAAGCCAGAAGATATCTACTATCTCTACCGTTGGTCTGGAACGGGATCTTATCACCTCAGCGGTCATGGCGATCATGTTGCCGGCCAGAACATAGGCCACAGCCAGGTTGAAGCATCTGTCAATCGGCAGGCAAGCACCGGCCAAATCCCGCTGGGAACTATACCGTTGCAACCACATTGGAAAACAAATTACCGACAGCTTGTGAATAAGACCTTGCAAGCGATCATAGCCTCTTAAGTTCAAGCCGCCCCGCCGTGGCACTACGCGATAATTCTTTGAACACGGCTGGTACAAGTCCTTCGCGGTTCTTTCGGAAGGCGGGATAAATCCGCTGTTTTTCATTGACTTTAACGGCGAACAAATGGTAGAGTACGATATTCATCTCTGGGCTTAAGTGTGCCTTGGGGCTATGATCTTTGACAAAAAGAAGCTGCTAGCTGCTGGCTACTAGAAGAGACTAGGACTTTGCAACCCTCTGCCGATCGAACAGTAAATAATGAAAAAATATGGGCTGAAATTGGGCCAGATTGAACCGCTGAAAAACAGAGAAAAAGGCATCAACAGCCTTTCGACAGGCCTTTCGAATTGCACTTTGGCCTGTGTTTTCAACAAAGGCCCTATGGGGGGTGGGTCTCTGGCTGAGGGACGCAGGCAGAGGGCTGCAAAAATCGGGTGATCCGATGATCGGGGCATCGAGTGATCGGAAAGCAAACTCTCAACTTCACGCCAATTCACGGTGGATCGTTGAAACATAAAGATGCGCGCAATGCCCGACACACCGCCGGTTCCAGCCCCTCTGACACTCCTAAACCCAAGAAAACATGTGCTATTATGGGCGAATATTCACAGGATTCTGCCAGTCGTAATCCATTTTCAACCGAGGTTGATTTGCCGATAATGATCCGTCATCTGCCGTTCGTGTGTGTTCTAGCTGTCGCTCCCTTATTGGTGCACGCGCAGACCCACCAGCCAGCGCCGCAGCCCGCTCAAAGCTCGCAACCACCGGCAGTCGCAAACCGGCCGCAGCCCGTCACGCCCGCGGTGCCCGTTGCTCCGGATGCGCCGGTGGTCACGGTGCATGGCGTCTGTCCTGAAGGGCAGAAGCCGCCGGCTGACAAACCTGACGCATGCACCATGGTTTTGACGCGTGCGCAGTTTGAGGGTCTGGTGGCGTCACTCAACGTGAACAACACGAATTATCCGCCGCCTGCGCTCCGCGGCTTTGCCACAGACTATGCCACGATATTGGCTCTGGCCAGCGCCGGCGAAAAAGCGGGCGTGGAAAACGATCCTCGCTTTGCCGACCTGATGAAGATTGCCCGCGCCCGAGTGATTGCAGAATCCTATCGTCGATCTTTGCAGGAGAAGTTTGCCAACCCATCTGAAGACGAGATCGCAGCGTATTACAAGCAGAACGTTGACAAGTTTGGGCAGACGAAGATCGACAGGATTCACGTTCCCAAGGTTGATCCCACGCGTCCGCAGGACCGCAAGCCCGAGTTTGAAGCAAAGGCCAGGCAACTTGCAGCCGACATCCGGGAGCGCGCGGCCAGAGGTGAAGACGTAACGTCTCTCCAGGTGGAGGTCTATAAAACTTTGGGACTGAAAGCCCAGCCACCGCAAACCGAGCTGAGCATCAACCCGAAGCCTACATTTCCTGCGAACGTGGAACAGGACGTCAATGCCCTGAAGGCCGGCGAAGTCACCAAAGTGGAGTTTGAGCCTTCTGGGTTCAACATATATAAGGTGCGCAGCCGCAATACGATTCCAATCGGACAGGCCCGGGCGGAGATTGTGCGCGAGATTTCACGGAAGAAATTTGATGACGCGCTGAAAGCCGCCACCAGCAACGTGCATTCAGATCTCAACGAGCAGTATTTTAGCTTCCATAACGCGGCGGCACCGCAGCGGATCCAGCCACACGTTATACCGCCTGCAAGCACGAAAACTGCGCCGCCAAAGTAGTCAGCTGATCAATATGCTGCGATCAGCGCGATCAACATAAAAATGCGGGCCCGTACTGCGGCCCGCCTGAACCCTCGATTTTTTCGCTGCATAAACAAAGCTTGCATTTGCTGGTGCGGGCTTACCCGACAATTTAGGCAAGCCCGCTCAGCGTTTTACTGTCCCACAACTTTTACCGTAGATGACTCGTTGCCCGGCTTGGCTTCAATGCCATCAAACGAAACCGTACCGGTGCTGTTGAAAGTTCCAACGGCATTTATGACCACGTTCACCGTGACCGTAATGGTCCCGGCATTTGCAAGTGTGGGAGCAATACAAGTCACCGTTCCGCCATGCGAATTGACCGGCGGTCCGGTGCAAGTTCCCAGAGTAGTGGTTGCTGATGTAAACGTCAGTCCACTTGGTATGACCTGCTTGAACGTTACATTGGGCGCGTCCACACCTTTATTGCTGATGGTCCAGGTGAAGGCGTTGGTCGAATTAACCTTGCCGCTGCCGTGCGCTGCTTTGCCGGTAATTGCAAGATCAGTCGTGACCCCGTTGTTGGAAGGCGGAGGCGGAGGCTCAATCGTAGTTACGCTGGCGCTGTTACTCGCTAAGGCAGTGCCCGCCGCATCAGTTCCGCTTACGGTAGCGGAGTTGGTGATGGTTTGGTTTTGCATTTGGACGAGCACGTTGACCCGTGCGACGCCTCCTGGAGCCAAACTGCCCAGGCTGCAGGTCACGGTAAATACGCCCGCGCCTCCGCTAGTGCACGTTCCTGGTCCGCTGGCTGACACAATATTCACCAGCGGTTGTATTGTGGCCGTGCCTGACACGCTGTTCGCAACTGCACCTGCCTGGGAATAAGTGAAGCTGGTGTTGGAAGGAACAGTGGCAATCGGGAACGTGCCATTGAAGGATGGATCAGCCACACCGGCAATCGTGACCGTTTGGCCAAAGGCAAATGCCCGAGGCGCGGTTAGAGTGATCGTTACCTTTCCGTTGGCATCGCGTGAAGCGCTGGAAATACTGGCCGCAACCGTGTTCACTGTGTCAACCACAGTAAGGTTTGAAGCCGGGAACGGCGATGTATTGGTAACCGTGATGTTGTAGGTCAGCCGCGTCGGCGTGGCTGGCACTGAAGTCAAGCCTGACATTGCAATTGATACCGTTGGCAAACTCGCGGCCGAAGACGTGATTGCAGCAGATGGCGCCGATTCAGCACTGTTTCCGGCGATGTTGGTTGCATGCACGGTGAAGCTGTATGCCACACCGTTCGTCAGGCCGCTAAAGAGTACGCTGTCAGTATTCGAACCGAACGCCGGAGGCGGCACTGTCACCACAATTCCACCAGGGTTGCTGGTCACGGTGTAGCTGGTGATCGGCGATCCGCCATTGCTTGAGGAAACCGTCCAGGTCACGAATGCCTGCGTGTCTCCTGCAACGGCAGTGGCGCCGGTAGGTGCGCTGGGCACTCCAATTCCCGGCAAGGAGATGGTATTGCTCTGCGCGGAGAACGCGCTGGTGCCATTGGCATTCGTAGCAGAAACTTCAAAGGCGTAAGAAACACCGTTGGTCAAACCGGGG
>DASXJO010000873.1:0-1677 GCA_036497385.1 Candidatus Angelobacter sp.
ATCTGACTTATTCCGATCAGGTACTCCCAAATATTTTTGCCTATGTCATACGTCGAACTGACTGGCAAATGCCATAGGTTTACGATTTAGTTAATTTCCGGGGGCCGGATCCAATTCCAATCCGGCATTTACTAATTCAAATGCTAGAACCTACTCTGCTTGCCCAACAACAAAGACACCTCAGCAGCTGGAAAGAAATCGCCCAGTATTTTGGCCGCGGTGTCCGCACTGTACAGCGATGGGAAGCCATGCTTGGCCTGCCTGTACGCCGTCCCCATGGAAGGTCCAGATCTGCCGTCATGGCCATCACCGGTGAACTGGATGAATGGCTGTCGCGCGCCCGGCTTCGCACAAGCGTCTTGAATGACGGAAATGGTAAGAATGACGGAACCGGCAAGCCTGAACCGGACGGAGAAGAAGATCGCCTTTTCTTCGTAATTTTCGGTGAGGCGGACAATCAAAGCTCCGCAAGTGCATGGCTGAAGAACCGCCCACTTTTGCAGCTTAAGTTTGTCAGCGATGTGCCATCGGCGCTGCTGGCGCTCGATGATGTTCATCACGGCAGGCTTCCTGTGCCTGACCTGATTGTGGTTGACCAAATGTTGTTTGACGCAAACGCTTATCAACTTTTCTCTTACTGTCAGGCGAGCCAACGCCTGAAAAATGTAGAGATTCTGGTCCGGCCCGCGCCTATGCAGAACCTGCTGCTCGCGGCCTAAGAAAGTTAAGGCCATGAATTCGTCCCGCGAATATTCAATTCTGTCTTTTGGCTATGATTCGGTGCTGATGCGTATTCGCACGCTGCTGTTGGAGAATGCCGGCTACCACACTGTTGAAGTGTTTTCATGGGGCGACGCACTGAACCAGCTGAAGGCACGCGCCTTTGATGTGCTCTTGATCTGCCATACGGTCCCGGTCGAGGAACAAACGGCCCTGGTGGAATCAATTCGTCCTTTGCTGAAAACCATGCCAATCTTGTGTTTGTCTCCAGATCGTTTCAAGAAATCCGTCCAAAACTGCTCTGCCGCTTCCAGCATCGCGCCAGACTTTCTTGATGATGTAAAAAAGGCCCTCCCCCGCGCTTCCTAGAGTTTAAACTCATATTTGCAGCATCATTCGCTTGCCGAGCGAGTTCATTTCGTCCCATCTGGGCGTCTTTTTTCACCCTATATTCAAACCGGCAACTCCACATCCGAGTAAACTATTTCGTTGCCTTCGCGGCAACGTTGTACCTGATGAGATCGTGTCCAGCCATCACACACAAAGGAGATGAATCATGGCAGTATCGGCAAAACCAATTCCTGAAGGCTTCCACACGGTAACTCCCGCTCTTGTAGTGCGAGACGCGCCCAAAGCGATTGACTTCTACAAAAGAGCATTCGGCGCGCAGGAACTTGTGCGCATGGCCAGCCCAGACGGCAAGATCATGCATGCTGAGCTGAAGATCGGCGACTCCATCATCTTTTTATCGGAGGAAATGCCGATGCCGGGCAGCGTGAAATCGCCACATACCCTGGGCGGCTGTACCTGCACCTTGAACGTGTACGTCCCCAATGCGGACGAAACTTTCAACCAGGCCATTGCGGCGGGCGCCAAAGAATCCATGCCGGTGGCCGACCAGTTCTGGGGTGACCGCTATGGCAGCCTTATGGACCCATTTGGCTATAGCTGGGGCAT
>DASXJO010000874.1:0-4324 GCA_036497385.1 Candidatus Angelobacter sp.
GACCGCACCCAGCTATGCGGCTGGATCTTCATCTCTGAAAGGGCGGACCTTAGGGCTGGCGAGCAGTTCAGAACATAGCTCAGAGTTGATCATGCGGCGGCCAGCCGCCACAACTTTCGGCATTCGCGCATTAGAACAAGACCGCATGAACTACGATGTTTAGCTGCTTTCACCGGTTGCATTGGTCTTGGAAACTCGCCATCCAAGTATCGAGTGGATCAGTCCCGATAAGTCTTAGGTCAGTATCGGGAGCGATTCGGCACGATACACCTGAGCGAGTGGCTAGCGCCATGATGCCGAATCGCTTTAGATACTGGGACTTTCTATGAGAAGTGCCGATTCGTCAACCCATCTTTGGAAGGTTTTTGTTTTCCTCTGTGATTACGGCGGCCATTGTTCTCCACCTACTTTCTATTCGCACTTAAAAGAGTTTTCTACGCTCGGTGCACATGAGGGTTCTCTCTGGAGAATCGATGCTGCCATTTGAAGGTCGGCCTCGAAGGCCAAGTCCCAGCCGCAGTCATCGAAAAACGGTGTAATCACAATCAGGATTCAAGACACGGCCCGTTTAGGCCGCGGCTTCATAAAACGGAACATATGACGATTTCGTGACCCATAAATGATGAAGAAGCACAGCGAGCTTTCGCGCAACGGCGACAATGGCTCGTTTCCGAGCATTCTTGCCGCCCTTGCCCGCCAGCTGCAGTCCCCACCGGCGAAGACTGCTGTCCTTTCCGTGGGGGCCAAGAATGTAGTTTGCACACTCGACGAGTAGCTTACGAAGATACACATTGCCTGCTTTTGTTATGCCGAGCTGCGGATCGTGCCCGCCGGACTGATCGCGGCGCGGTCGGAGCCCCAGATAGCAACCAACATCCCGACTTCGTTCGAACCGACGCGGATCGTCAAGCGTTAACACATAGGTGAGGGCTGTTAGCGGCCCCACACCATGCACTGTTTGAAGTGCCTGTGTTTCTGGGTGGCTCAAGCGCGACATCTCGAGGATCGTCCGATCATAGTGCTTGATCTGTTCACTCAACTGCTCTATCTGCTCCAACAGCGGACTCAAAGCTCGTAGGAGTGCCTCCGAAAGAACGACCCGACAGCGCTTAGCGAAGCAGCTGGTGGATGAGGAAGGCAGGCGAACTCCACATGGCTTGACCAAGCCCCGGACTGCATTCACAGCGGCCGTACGCAGCCGAACAAGCACGTCTCGGGCCCGAATAACCGTTAATTCCTGCTGCGCTTTCACACTGCGATGAGTGATGGGTCGCAGGATATTGGGATCAAGCCTGGCGTAACGCGCCAACTTCTCGGCATCCACCTGATCACTTTTCCGAATATTACGAACAATCGCATGCAGTTCCGTGACGTTGGCGACAATTACTTCATGTCCGTACTGGGCTAACTGCTCACTGATCCAAATGGAGTGGGTCCCGGCCTCAATAGCAATCCTAGCTACCGGCACGTCCTGAAAATGCTTGCCGACCGAACTGGCGATCGTTCGAAAACGTCCTTCTTCGACAAGTTGTCCTTCCTCGTCGAGAATGCAGTAATGACTCCACCGGTCACCAATATCGATCCCAATTGTGATCTTATGAGTTACGGCTTGCGTTTTCGCTGTGCCTTTTCGTGGGTTCGTGATTTGTCTACGCATACTTGAGTGTGCCTGGTAGGCACTTCTCATCCCATTTGAAGGAAGCCGCGACGGAAGTTACATGCTATGCATTTTCAAAGGGCGGGACATCTTCGACCTGCGTGCGAGAGCCACGCTCCTCGCTGATATAGCGAAGCGCTGATGAGCAATCAGGCAGCCGCCAGTAATGGTTGACGAGAGAGACAGACTGATCTTGCTCGCGTGAGGACGGGTTAGAGATCGAGATGTATTTGCAGTGAGTGTCATGCGGCCGCGGGGAGCAGATCGGGCGGAGCCCGGAAGCGAAGTTCGAAAGCGGTGAAGCGCTCAAGAAGCAGCATCGGCCCGTTGCATCGAGGACACAGCCAGGTAGCGCAGTTGCGGTGATCAGCATTGGCCGTTCTGTGCTTGATTGGCTGTGCTGCTGTTTGGAGTAAGCGCCGGCACAAGGGGAGAAGCGTCGAGCGTTTGCGCGTGCTCAGGAATCCGAAGTGGCGGATGCGTACGAAGCCTGGCGGCAACACATGCAGCAGGAATCTTCGTAAGAACTCGTTGACGTGTAGACTCATCAGGCGCTGCTTGTTGCAGTGCGCCGAGTCGCGCCAGCGGAAGGTCACCTGATCATTTTCAAAGGCAATAAGCCTGTGATTCGAGATAGCAACTCGATGGGTGTAACAACCGAGGTAGCGGAGCGCATGTTCAGGGCCGCCAAAGGGACGCTTCGCATAAACGACCCATTTCTTACGAAACGTGAGTCGCAATAGCTCGGCGAAAATCCTTGGACGTGCGAACGGCTTCATGCTGCCGTGAAAGCCTAGCTTGCCTTGCGCAAACGCTTCCTCCAAAGCCTCCGTGAACTTACCTCGAAACACTTCACCCAATACATCGACGGGCAGAAAGAATCTGCGGTGTGAAGCGATCCAGTGCGTGTGATCCGGCGAGGGGCCGCCGGCCGGCACCACACAATGCACGTGAGGATGATGTTCGAGCTTCTGATTCCAACTATGTAGGACGCTGAAGAAGCCGATCTCTGCTCCCAAATGCTTCGGGTCGCGTGCGATCTCCAGTAGGGTCTCGGCGCTAACTCGAAAAAGTAAGTCGTACATGACCCGCTTGTTCTGTAAGGCAAGTGGTGCCAGTTCATGAGGCAGAGTGAAGACGACGTGAACGTAGCGTGTTGGCAGCAGGTCGCGCCGACGCGCTTCGAGCCAGCGGTCACGAGCGTTCGCCTGACACTTGGGGCAGTGTCTGTTTCTGCAGGAGTTGAATGAGATGACACGATGACCGCAGCGCACACACCCATCGAGGTGACCGCCGAGCGCTGCGGTACGGCAGCGCTCGATGGCGGTCAAAACTTTTAAGTGAAGCCGGTTCAACCAAGAACGATTGTGTTCGATGAAGTTCCGGCCAGCACTGCGGATGATATCGGCCATCTCAAGCGATGGCCGGTTCATCTACTCGTCGTCTCGAGCGAGAAAGGCAGCCAACTTGAGCTTGTCCAGCGGACTGGCGGTGGCACTCATTCGAGCATTGGAAAGATGCAGGTAGAGTGTGGTTTCTTCCAGGTCGCGGTGACCAAGCAGCAGTTGGATGGTGCGCAGATCGGCACCCGACTCAAGCAGATGAGTTGCGAAACAGTGACGAAGAGTGTGGGGATGGATCTCATCTCCAAGTCCCGCGCGTGTCGCAGCCTGACGGCAAGCCGCCCAGATCACCTTCGTGGTGATGGGCTTTTGGCCGGTGTGCCAGCGGTTGCCGGGAAATAACCAGACTTCTGGTTTCCTTCGCAGTCCACGCACGTAGGTCCGAAGCTCATCCAAGAGTTTCGGACTGAGCATGACATCGCGGTCTTTGTGGCCCTTTCCACCTTGGACGTGTATGACCATCCGCTCGCTATCAACGTCGGTCACTTTTAAATGGGCCAGTTCGGCGCGCCGCAATCCGGTTGCGTAAAGCGCCATCAGGAGAATGCGGTAGAACAATGTCGGAGCGGCATCAATGAGCTTTGAGACTTGCTCTACGCTGAGAATCTTGGGAAGCCGAAAAGTCTTCCGTGGGTAGGGTGTTTCAGCAATGGTCCATGGTTTCTTCAACGTTGCCACGAAGAAGAATCTAAGCGCAGCAGTTCGCTGGTTGACTGTGTTGGCAGCCAGTTTGCATTCACGGAATAGATACGCTTGATATTCGCGAAGTTGATCCGGTCCGAGTTGATCCGGCGGCCGGTTGAAATAGCACGCCAAGTCTCTGATTGTTCTGACGTAGGTGCGTACAGTACTCTGAGAGTAATTTCGACGCTCGAGTTCCTCGAGCATCATTTTTCTTAGCTGGGTCACAAGGACCTCCTTTGTGACCCAAAACTATCCCAGCTTAGAAAAATCGCCGCTACAACGCCCACGCGTAGCGTCTGCCGCCTTCGGCTTCGTTCAAGTAGAGTTGCGAGACTTTGTGGAGAACGCTGCTGTGGCGATGCATTGGGTGGGACAGGACGGGACCATCCTTTGGGCCAATAGAGCAGAGTTGACGCTCCTCGGCTATTCCCGTGAAGAATACGTCGGCCACAGCATTTTAGAGTTTCATTTAGATGGACCTGTCATAGAGGACATTCTTCGCCGATTGAAGAACAATGAAGAGTTACATGCGTATGAGTCGCGGCTTCGTTGTAGAGATGGGTCAATCCGGGATGTGTCA
>DASXJO010000875.1:0-5342 GCA_036497385.1 Candidatus Angelobacter sp.
ATCAGCGTACAAGACTTGCGCAGCTCAACGCGTCCGGTGGCGGTGATGTTTCCTTCAACCCGGCCATGAACGACGAGATCGCGCGCGCTAATGCTGGCTTTAATTTTTCCATTCGGACCGATGATCAGGCTGTGGTCGCGCAGATCGACCGTGCCTTCAATTGAGCCGTCCAGATAAAGGTCTTCACTACCGGTAAGCTCGCCTTTGATCTGCACTGACTTGCCAATGTGCCCTACGTCCGCGCGGTGCGAATCGCTGGCCTTCGGGGTTTCTTTATGTGGGGTGGGAGTACTGGGTGCGGCGACAACAGCTGGCGGGGGGACAGGCTGCGCAGGCTGGGTCGGATTCATGTTCATGGGCTTGTTGTCTTCAGGACGCGGTTTCCACATTTCGGCACCTTTTCTGTCATCGCTCTCTTGAGAGACCGATTCTCTTATTTTGGAACGCCTGTCGCGATTTCAATCAGGAGTTTGACGGCTAGTTTACTGCTGTATTTCAAAATCAAATAGTTACTGTAGGTGTGCGCCGGAAAGGCAATCCGGTGCTCATTGACGGCATTCTGCTGCCCAACTTTACATGTTTACAATAAAGTAAACAGTAACTATTTCACCACCTCCAGGGTCGCGGCATCCAAGGCCATATTTTTCAATAGCTTACATATTTTGAAGAAACTGCTGAACTCTGGCCAGTTTGGCTGTCTGTTTGCTTTTAAGTTATGTGTCGACCGGACGGAATGTCGCGGCGTACGGGCGGAGCCGAAACCAGGGGAACAGCGGTTCTGAACGCAAGTCGCGTCTGTTGAGCCAATGGGACTGCCTTTCCGAGAGGTCGATCAATAAAGGGGCGGCTGCAAAGCTGCCTCTTTTTACTTTATTCCCAAATCGCCAGCAGTCGCCGTAAAAGGTAAAATGCAACTAGCTGCTGCTTTTTTGGCTCTAAATAAATAAGTACCGGCTTTTGAATACCATGAGTCACTTCAATTCCCTGCGGCGCGTTGCAATGCTCCTGCTAATTGCATGTCTTGGCCTCGCACTGCACGGACAAACCGCGCCGGACACTCTGCCTCCGCTGCCGAAAGACGCAAACCAGTTGGTAAAAGGTGTTATCAAGCACCAGATAGAAGCGGATGCTGCCGACCACACGCACTGGCGCTATCACATCCATCGCGAAGACGAAAAAGGCTCGCAGGACCGCGATGTTATCGATACCAAGGAAGGACAACTCGCGCGCACCTTGCTCATCGACGGCAAGCCCCTGACGCCTGAACAGCGATCAGCCGATGAGCTCCGCATGAAAAAGCTGGTGGAAGATCCCAGCGAGCGGGCAAAGCGCGATAAACGCGCCAAGGAAGATGAAGAAAAGGGAGTGCAGATGTTCAAGGCAATCCCTGAAGCTTTTATCTTCAAGTATGAGGGCGCAGAGAACGGCCAAGTCAGGCTTTCATTTTTTCCCAACCCTCATTACGAGCCTCCAACTCGGGAATTACAGGTGTTCCGGTCCTTGAGCGGAATGATTTGGATTGACCGTGCTGCGCTTCGCATGTCCCGGCTGGATGGTTCCCTGTTTGAAGATGTGACCTTTGGCTGGGGCCTGCTGGGAAGGCTGAATAAGGGAGGAACATTTTCTGTTAAGCAAAGCCGCGTCGGAGACGATCACTGGGAGATCGTTGCCCTGGATGTAAGAATGTCTGGGCACGCGGTGATTTTCAAGACTATCAATGTGCGACAACTTCAGCGAATGATGGGATTTCATCGCATCAGCGACAACATGACAATCTCGCAAGCCTACCAGCTGCTGGAAAAAGGCGACTCCACCGTCTCTGCAGAGAACCAGGGCGGCATGGCAAATTCCCCAGGGAAGAAATAGTTACTTTCCAGCGCCTGGCGACAATCCCAATTCAACCAGGGCCTTGGGATTTTTCTCGTCAGAGGCAACCACGTTGTGGCACGCGCTGCAATCCTGTGTAATCGTTTTTCCTTCCGCGCTTGCATGCTGTTCATCGTGGCAACGGAAGCACCCGTTAAAGTCCGTATGCCCGAGATTATTGGGATAAGTGCCCCAAGTTATCTTCATTTCGGGAAAAACATTCCGCTGATAAACACCCAGCAGTGCCTGGGCGCTGCTGGCCACTTCAGCCCGGCGTTGCGCGTAGATCTCGGGGTATGTCTTGCAGTAATAGTCTTCAAACGCCTCAGGAATCTTGACGACCGCATCCTGGCCGGTGGCATACGTTTGTTTCACAATTTCCAAACCTTGTTTTTTGGCGAAAGGCAGGGTTGCTGAAATATCGCCAAAGGACATGGCGCGGTCAATGGCGCGCTCCGGAAGCTGGAAGGTGTGAGCAGGCCGATTATGGCAATCGATGCACTGCATGGCGCGCAATTTTGTTGGATCGGGCTTGGCTCCGGGCGCGGCAAAGACGGTCTTCTTGCCGCCAGACGTGTACTCAACGTACGGAATATTTTGGCGTACATCATCGGACGCGTAATAGCGCAGGGTAACGCCTTCACCCAGGTGAGCGCCGTGCACGCCGGAGCTGTGTGGTCCGCCTGTCCCCAGGTGCATCATTAAAACAGTGTGCGTGAGCGTGTTCTGCTCGTCTGTGCCATAGCTGGCCAGATCCCGCATTCGATCGCCAAAGAAGCGGCGGCGAGCATGGCAGGATTCACAAGTCTCGGTGGCCGGACGTAATCTTTCCAGAGGCTCGGGGATCGGGCGCGGGTAAGTGTTGAAAGCGATGTGAATCACCTGCCTCACGCCATTTACCTTGGCGCGCATAAATCCGCTTGCTCCCGGACCAACGTGGCAGCCAACGCACTCCACTTTGGAATGCGCCGACACTTCATAGGCGGCGAATTCCGGCTTCATCACATGGCAGGTAGCGCCGCAGAAATTCGGCGTCTCCATGTAACGCACGCTGCTGTACGAAAGCTGGCTGGCAATCACGATATTGATAAAGGTGGTAACGGCGATGAAACCCGCAAGTTTGCGAAGCTCCGGGTTTCGCGGATCAATAGGCTCAAAATGCGCCGGCAGTTCGCCTCTTTTGCGCATTCCCCGCCTGCGCAGGTAAATGCCAAGCGGGATCAACAGAAGACCGCCAATAAAAATTCCCGGCAAGAGCAGATACACAACAATACCCACGTAAGGATGTACGCTGCCGCTGCGCAATGTAATGGGCAGAAACACCAGCCAGGTAACCGCCGAAGCGGTGACTACGACCACACCTGCCAGACTGATCAGGTTGTTTGAGAAGAAAACAATGGGTGAGAGCCAATCACGAAACGTTCTCATTCCGCTTTGAACCCTTCCGCGCCAAAGAGACCTGCGCTGATACCGCGTTTCATCAAATGATTGCGAAGGCAGTATATAAAGCCCGGAAGTTTAGGGGTGTGATCAACATCACAACACACTTGAGGTGGACCGTCAGATCGGGAGATGTGACCTCCATCACATCCCCAGTGGCCACAACACCTTAGGATAATTGCATAATTTGCGTCAAAGCTTCTTTAAGGATGGGTGGCAATGAATACAAGTTTTGATCTGAACCGGTGCCCTTTGATCGTGATCTGGGAAACAACGCAGGCGTGCGATCTGTCCTGCTGTCACTGCCGCGCCTGTGCGCAATCAAAGCGTCATCCGCTGGAATTAACTACCATGGAAGCGGAGAAGCTGATCCGCGATGTCGCCGACCTGAAGCCGCCAATCTTCATTCTTACCGGTGGCGATCCCTTGAAGCGCTCTGACATCTTTTATCTGGTGCGCCGGGCCGTGGCCCAGGGCCTACATCCGGCGATGACACCCAGCGCCACGCCTCTGCTCACGCGCGAAGCTATTGCGGACTTGAAGCGCGCTCATCTCTCCAGAATGGCCGTAAGCCTTGACGGTGCGACTCCGGAATTGCATGATGCTTTCCGCGGCGTACCCGGCTCGTTTGCGCGAACGCTGGAAGCAATCCATTGGGCGAACGAGTTTGGTCTTCCCATTCAGGTCAACACCAGTATTTCTAAACGAAACATGCATGACCTGGAAAACATGGCGAAGTTGTTGAAACAGTTCAAGCTGGTGCTTTGGAGCGCTTTCTTCCTGGTACCCACAGGCCGCGCGCAGATGGCAGACCTGCTTACCGCCGATGAAGTGGAGCAGGCATTCGCAACGCTGTATCGCTTCTCCAAGGAACTGCCTTTTAAGGTGAAGACAACGGAAGCGCAGCATTATCGCCGTTACATCATCCAGCAGCGGCTCAAGAGCAGAGGCCAAAGCCCATTCACAGCCGGAGACGATGGCTGGGAGAAGACCATCCCCGGACTCTTGCCCATTAATGATGGAAAGGGATTTGTATTTGTCTCGCATACCGGCGAAGTTTGTCCCAGCGGCTTCTTGCCAGTCTCAGCAGGGAACGTGCGGGTGGACAGCCTGACGGAAATCTATCGCTATTCACCAATGCTGAAGGCGTTGCGCGACGCTTCCAATTTGCGGGGTAAGTGCGGAGTGTGCGAATTCAAGGAAATCTGCGGCGGTTCACGCGCACGTGCTTATGCAATGACGGGAAATATGTTTGCTGAAGATCCGTGCTGCAGCTATGTTCCACAGGCACTGCAAGTCTTGTGACGTCCCTGAACTGATAGCGCCGAACACTTAGTCCTATCGAACTAGGAAACTGGCTACCCGGAGACGCGGAATCTCTTTCTGTGGGATTCCGCAGCTCTCGTTTCTTTCCTTCCTGATCATGACAGAGGCAAACCCGCGAGTGCGCAAATGATCTAAGTCCTTAGCGCTGCTTCCACTCTTCTCGAGGCCGGAGTCACGTAGGCCTAAAAACCAGGAGGAACGTACATGAGAAAGACATCCTTGATCACAGCAATTCTGTTGTTATCGGCGGTTTGGGCTGTGGCGCAAACCTCGCCAAGCAGCTCATCGCCGTCAACAACACCGGACACAAGCTCGCAACAGTCCACATCTCCATCATCAACTTCGCCGTCGTCGGCATCGCCTTCGTCAAGTTCATCCGGCCAGTCGACGTCATCTCCATCTTCGACTTCATCCGGCCAGTCAACGAGTCCCGATACCAGCTCAACGACAACCCAGACCAGCACGACACAAACCACCCAGACCTCAAGCGATAGCAGCAACAATTCCATTGAAGGCTGCCTGAGTGGCTCGGCTGGCAACTGGTCATTGACCGATCAATCCGGGAAAACATGGCAACTTGCAGGCGACACTTCAAAACTGAGCAACCACGTTGGTCATCAGGTTCGCATTATGGGAACTGACAACAGCGGTTCAGCCTCTGGCTCCAGCAGCGGAAGCATGGGCAGTTCTCCCAGCTCCAGCAGCGGAAG
>DASXJO010000876.1:0-5083 GCA_036497385.1 Candidatus Angelobacter sp.
CTGGGACTGCCGCAGAATGGCGGCAACTACCAAAGAGTGGAAACCAAGGCCATATGCTCCGGCTGCGAGCGGGAAACTACCGTACCGTTTAAGCCAACGCAGGGCCGTCCGGTTTTTTGCCGGGAATGCTTCCAGCAGCGCAAAACAAGCGCTGCTACCGCCTAACACCACCTAAACTTGAAGTTGGGGGGCCGCGCCAGAGGAAAAGTGTTTCTGAAAGGCACACTCATGAAGAAGCGGATTGAGGGAAACCGCTCTGAGTTGTTCTGCCGCTGCTATGTTTTATCCCCGTCCCAATAGTGGGAATACGGCTGGAGAAATCCGGGTTGGCAGGAACACGCTAATGCATGTGCTATGCCTCGAAGCATCATCTGTGCTATGCAAGCTGATCCGGCCGCCATTCTTGATGACAATGGCGTTACTCGCCCATAATCCAAGTCCGCAGCCTCTGTGACTTTTCGTAGAGAAGAACGGTTCGAAAGCCCGTTTCTGCTGTTCTGGCGTTATCCCGCGGCCGTTATCTAGGACTGAAATACGGCAACCCTGCCGAGTAGCGTTCCGCCAGTCCCGGCTTGGGTGAACTCGTACACAAATCTGAGTCGCGCCCGATTCGAACGAATTTCGAAAGATGTTTCCCAAGGCTTCCTGTAGTTGCCGACTATGTACCTCGAGCATTCCCTGCCACGCAAAATCATTGGAAATGTGCGGTTTCGCTTGTGAATACTCGTGGCTTAAGGTTTCGATAAGATCGGTCACCAGATGGCAAGGGTCTAGAGCAATTGCATGCTCATTCTCCTTATAGAATCCGAGCACCAAACGCGTTATGTGCGCCATGCGAGATAATTCAAGTTGCGCAACATCTGCAAGGGCTCGGGCGCGACTCGGGAGCGTTTCTTGGCACAACAGGTACACCGAATTGGTTACCGCAGCCAGCGGGTTGTTGATTTCATGAGACGCCATGGCCATCATCTGCGTCGCCGCCATCAACCGTTCTCTTTCCAACGCAATCTCTTCCGCCTTCACCTGTTCCGTTATATCTGTCGAAACGCTCCCGACAAATGCCTGCTGCTGCTCACTGATAAATGTGAACTTTGTTGTCATCCAATAGCGTTCGCCTTCAGGGAGATTGATCTTGTTGATGAACTGGCTGGGCCTGTCAGACTTGAATGCTTGCTCGTCCTGCTTTTCCAACTCTGCAACCACTTCGGGTAGCTTGGCGCCTGGATTTTCAAGACCCAGCAAACGACGAGCCGCATGGTTGAAGTACACGTACCGTCCGCTCCGGTCGCGCAGATAGCTAGACCCTGGGCGATTATCCAAGAATAACTGGAACATTTTTTGGGCGTCGCGCAACTTTCCTTCCGCTAGCAGTTGGTCTTGCAAGTGCCGTTCCGATTCGATGTAAGCCTTCTTCCGGGCGTGGGTCAGCACGACAATGCCAAGAGCCGCAGCCAGGTAGGAAAAGAAACCAGCAGCATCGCTTATCCCCTGGAAACCCCATTGATATCGCGGCGAGACAAAACACCAATATGCAATACCTGCGCCCAACGAGGTGGAAAGCAGTGCGGGGCCGATATCGGCGAATAACCCAACCAGCGCAACCGCCACGAGAAACGTGATGTATGGCATTTGGTTGCCCAGCCACGGATCGATAGCCAGTCGCAGGAAAAACCCGAATAGCGCGCTGAGAGCTGCCAGCCCGTAGGGATTTATTCGTATTCGCCAATGGGACGAACGAGTCGGGAAGACCCCCTGCGGAATGTGCCATGCCGTTGCGTTCTTGCTTGCTATTGAGAAATTGGAAACCATAACTCACGCAGGCTTCTTGGCCGCCTGTGAAGCTTTTGCCTTGATGCCGGTTTTTGCGCCACTCTGCTGCTTCTGGTCCTCATGCTGGATCAACAGCACTTCAATGCGGCGCAGCAGATCGTCAGTATTCATGGGTTTCACCAGCATGGAGTTTGCGCCCTGTGTCTTCCAGTCGCCGCCCAGCAGGGGATAGGCGGTCAAAATGGCTACAGCGGGGCTGTACTCCGTCTTCTTAGCCGCGCGGATCACGTCGTACCCGGCCTTCTCATGCTCCATTTTCATGTCGGTGATGACCATGTGGTAGGTATTGGCCTTCAGCTTGGCAATGGCCTCCTTGGCTGAGCTTGCTGTTTCCACCTCAAACTGGTGAATTTCCAGAATTGTCTTGAGGGTCAGCAGTATGGCCAATTCGTCATCAACCAAAAGAATACGGCGTTTCATGTGAACTCCAGGGAACTCTTTGAATCGCTTTTATCGCGCTATTTAGGATGCAGCCAGCAATTGTATTGGTTGTGAGCTGCTGCTGCACCTGCTTCTTCTGAAGTCCAATTATAATACCGTTCGTGCCTCGATTTTTTGTCCAAAGTTTTGGCTGCCGCGCCACTCAGGCCGATGGAGCGGCCCTGGAACGCCAACTTGCGACAGAGGGCTTGGCACAGTCCTATTCTGCACGGGGAGCCGACGTCGTAGTCCTGAATACTTGTACTGTCACCGCAGCCGCAGACCAGGATGCACGCGCATCGATCCGCCGCATCCATCGCGAAAATCCAGCGGCAAAAATCATGGTTACGGGCTGCTATGCCCAGCGGGCTCCGCAGGAAATTGCCGCTCTTCCCGGCGTGACATGGGTGGTGGGCAATTCGCATAAGCATCGCGTGGCGGAGATTGCTGCTGGCAACGGGTTCAAAACAGAGTTGCAAGCTCAAGTCCGTGAAGAATATTCCGGCGAGAATGCGTTAAACCAAGGCTTTGGCGAGCATGGAATCGGTGGGCCTCCGCAGCCCAATTTTGTTTCTCTTGAAGCCGTGGCGCTCTCCGCTCCGGCGTTCACTCTCGTGGGCGACATCTTTGCCCACACTGAGCTGATCGCCGCACCGGTCTTCGCCGGCGACAGTATCGCGGAAAAAACGCGTCCCAATCTAAAAGTGCAGGATGGATGCAATAACCGCTGCTCCTTCTGCATTATTCCCAGCGTTCGCGGCCATAGCCGCTCCATGCAACCCGCTCGCGTGATCGCAGAAGCCAATGCTCTGGTCGCGGCGGGCTATCGTGAGATTGTGCTCAGCGGCATCAACCTGGGTCGCTGGGGACGCGACTTCCGGCCGCAACAAAATTTTGAATATTTAGTTCGCGCGCTGCTCGAGCACACTGGCATTGAAAAAGTTCGAATCAGCTCGGTTGAACCCATGGACTGGAGCGATAACCTGATCACGTTGGTCGCCGGTTCGCCGCGCGTCGCCAAGCACGCGCATGTGCCCTTGCAATCCGGAAGTGACCGCATTCTGCGCAGGATGCATCGCAAGTACCGCCCCTGGCACTACGCGCAGAAAATCAGAAGAATCCGGGAAGCCATGCCCGACGCCGCAATCGGCGCCGATGTAATGGTCGGCTTTCCCGGCGAGACCGATGAACTCTTTGAAGAAAGCCGCAGCTTCATCGAGCATCTGCCGTTCACTTATCTGCATGTGTTCACGTACTCATCGCGGCCGGGAACGCCTTCAGCCGCCATGCCGGACCAGGTTCCGGTGCACGTGGCGCGCGAGCGCAATCGCGTGCTGCGCGAGATGGCGGCAGAAAAGAACCTGGAATTTCGCCGCAAGTTTGTAGGAAAGACGCTTGAGGTAATCACGCTTCAGACAGCTGATGATGATTGGACGGAGGCGCTGAGCGACAACTACCTGAAAGTAAGCCTGGCTGGCAATCATGAGGCGAATCAAATTCTCACGGCTGAGATTTCCGAGTTAAGAAATGAAGACTTGATGGCCGTGGCGCAAAACAAAATCTTTGCTCACTCCGTTTAGAGGGCCTGCCAAAGATTATCGCCGCGTGAAATTCTGAGCGGCATTCCCTTAGGGCCAACCTGAATTCAGCAGCCCACATCTACTCTCACGAAAGTCCCTTTGTTTGAAATTCAGCCCCATCATCCCCTGGCGCTGATGGCACCGTTCAAACCAGTCTTCATCCTGACGAACGCATCATTCGCTTCGTCCTGGAGGTCCTCATGCTAGGAATCGTCAATCGTCTGTGCAAGCTCACACTGCTATGCTGTACCTTCTGCTCGTGTCTCGCCGCATCAGCTCAATGCAAATTCACCACCTTAAATATTCCGGGGGCAATCGACGCCGCCGCGGAGGGTGTAAATGATCAGGGCGCCATTGTCGGCGCGGTTCTGGATTCTCAAGGAGGCCGTGCGTTTCTTCTCTTCCAGGGAAAGGTCACCCGGTTCAGGTTTCCCGGTTCCTCAAGCACGAATGCCTCAGGCATTAATAACCATGGCCAAATCGTAGGTGACTATACCAATGGGACATCTAGCAAAGCAGGACAGTTCGGCTTTGTTGTCCACAATGGAGTGTTTCAATCGATTTCCGCCCCGAGCGCTCCGGCGAATACCAGGGCGCTGGGAATCAATAATCTTGGCGCGATCGTGGGCTCCGCGGGGCTAGACGGCTTCCTGCTGAGCAGCGGCCATTTCACGACCATCCGCTTTCCAGGTTCCACCCGGACCGACGCCTTCGGGATCAATGACTTTGGCGTGATTGTGGGCATCTATGCCGATGCCAGAAATTTTAGCCACGGCTTTAAGTTGCAAAGCGGCAAGTACACCGCGATCGATTTCCCGGGCGCCAGTAACACTGGTCTTACAAGAATCGATAATGAAGGAGACATGGTGGGCTCCTATGATGTCAACGGTGGCGACGAGCACGGATTCACGCTCGACAAGGGCCGCTTCTTAACCCAAGATGATCCCAATGCATCGATCTCAACCGTCATTTTTGGTGTCAACAAATTTGACCGGCTCGTGGGGACCTATGTTGGTGCGGGCGGCCCCAACCACGCTTTCACTGCGACTTGCGCAAATGTATTCTGAATCCGATGGCCGGGTTGCTCCTGTCTCGGGCAGCGGTTATCCGGCCATCCACCCATGCTATAATTTTCAAGTCTTGCCACATGTGTGTGGCGCCCCCCGCAATTCCACTAAAAGCGTGAGTTTGCCGGCAGGGTTCAGGAGGATCGCATAGATAAACGCTTTATTAAGATGAATGAGCGGATCCGC
>DASXJO010000877.1:0-5872 GCA_036497385.1 Candidatus Angelobacter sp.
AACCCATTGAAACTGCGCGAACAATTGTCCGGGCACGTTCTTATGGGCCTTAAATACTTCTTCCGCTATCTCTGCTTGGGAAATCGCTACGTCATGAAGTCCCCGTTCGTTGGCCACGACAGCGGCACTAAGCGCTCGCGCCCCCTCGCTCTCCGAAGGGCTCATCAAAGCGAGGAAAGCTTTCATCCATTGATCCAAATGCTCTTTCGACAAGACATCTGCCAATGAACTAAGCGCACGATATGCATCGCTGTTCTTGTCCGCCATGGCCGCCGGGAGCCACTGGCTCAAGGCTTTTTGCTGATATTGTTCCGGATCTTCAGGCCTTAGAGTGCCCTGGGCTTTTTGTTGCAAAAAAAAACCCGGGTCTGAATAACTCTGCCGGTGCATGTTGGAGGCTTTTGCTTTCGCGGTTTCTAGCCGTTGCCGCGCTTCGTTCGTCCATCCGCTTGTGCTGTCAACCTGAAGATATTTTTCCCAGGTCTCTACTGCCAGGTCCCATGCCTGAGTCTTTTCATAAGTGATGGCAAGATCAAACAGCGCGCTGGCCTGATCGTCTTTGCGCAGGTTGGGCTTGCTAAGGACTTCGCTCAGCAGGTTGAGCGTGCGTTGCAGATTAGGATGTTCAGCTCGGCTGTCGCGCTCAAAATAGCTGGCGGCCAGGTCAATCTCCAGGCTGGCATTTGCCAATCCCTCCGCCCTTGCTTTTTCAAAATCTTTTTCGGCTTTCTCCAGGCTGCTCGGTGTGGACTCCCACAATAACGCGCGACCCTGGATTTGCAGCCAGTGCGGATCTGCATTTGCGGAGCGAAGATTTTTATTTGCCGCCCCGCTGGCATCGTGCAGCGATGTTGGCACTTCGTCCACGCCGCGTCCATCCTCCACGCCCAGCACCACCGGAAATGGGCTATACGGAGAATAGTCCACGGATGGCAAACGCATGGTGGTTGTGCGTCGCTCTACAAAAGCCGCCGCCACTTCTTTTTTCGCTTGGTGTAACTGGAATCCGGCCCACAACGCGGGCCCCTCGATCACGCCAAAAATCACCGTTGCCAACGCTACGCTTGCCGGCACGAACTTCAACCAGGGAAACCGACGGCCACCACCAATCAACTCCCGCACCAACTTCTTTTGCCACGCAGGCTTGGAACTCTGCAACTCTTTCAGGATGGCGATATTTTCCGGTGATTGCTCGTCAGAAAACTCTCTCAGGTATTGCCGTAGCGTGGGCCCGCAAGACTTGCACTCCGCCGCGTGCAGCATGGTCTGCTGGGCCATTGCCGGGGCCAGTATCCCGGCAGCCAGCTCCTGGAGCACGTCGTCATCCGGACAATTGGGCCGCGGGTGGTTCATAGAGCAACCTTCCTGACGCAGATAGTTTCAGGCAGAATAATTTTTCGCCTTGTCCCGGCCGCCATCACGGCAAGAGCAGCACAACTCTGCACGGGCATCACCCGGATTTTGTCCGAAAATAGCCGCACGAAATCCGGTATGTCTCGTTTTGCTTTCTCTTTCATCTGGTTCCTTACACTGCCTCTTCTATCCCTAAAGACGTAACAGCCCGCGCGAAACCTTTTGTTGCCTCTAAGCCTATAAATACTAGTAGGCTCAATCCCCCGCTTTGGGTTCCTTTAGCCCCAATTTTTCGCGAACATAGCGGGCCAGGCGAAACAGAACCGCCTCCACACCTTTCACCGTCAGACCGACGCCGGGCAGCAAAGAAATTTCTTTTGCCGTATAACCCTGCTCGTAAAAAAACCAGAAAATCCCCGCGTCTCTATCGTAGGTCTCAGAGGGTGAAAGCGTTTCCAAAATCTTTTGGACTTGGTCCTTCTTATCTAAAAACTCAAGGCGCTCGCGGTCGCGCGGGCCGGGCGGCAATACGGCATCGCTCAGCTCAATTTCCTCCGCTTTATTTACAGATTGGCGGAAGTGGTCTCGCACAACATTTGAAGCTATAACCTTTAAATATCCAAAGATTGTATTTTCGTGTTCATTCTTGAGGGCGCGTAACGCCTTCTTGTCATGGGAAAAAAGTTTCACATACGTGTCCTGGATCAGATCATCCACCAAGCTCGGAGCTGGTGTTTTCCATCGGTGCACGGTATTGATAATCACGCTGGCGATCAGGGGCTGGGTCCTACGTACAAATTCGCGCCACTGCTCTTGTCCATCTGAGCTTAGGCAGAGATGAAGCAGGTCCCGAATTGAGGTTTCTTCTTGTGCCATCCGGCCGTTTTTGTCGTGAATCGAGATTCTACTCGGTACGGAGCCGGACATTTGAGGGAAGTTTATGATTTTGCTGGAATGCATGTCCATGCGGAGATCGCTAGCCCAAGCATTGCTCTTAATTTCAACAGCTTAGAAGTAATCATCGCTCCCTGTCCATGACCGAAGGCACCCTTAATGCAATGCCGCAATACCTCCATTTGTGATATTGGCAGGAAAACAGCCTAGGTGCGATCCTGAACAATGCACCGGTGCTGGTCGTTAATTCCTGCGTAATAATGTCAAGAACTGCCCGTTCGGCGAACATTAAAAATCTAATCGACAATTTAAAATATCTATCCATGGTTCCCGTATCTCATGCTCTTGAAATCCTTCGACGCGTCCAGATCTTTAACGGGCTCACCGAAACCGAACTCCTGTTCCTTGCTGAACGCGCCGTTCCGCGCGACTACAGCAAGGGCGAGATTCTCTTTACTGAAGATGATCCCTGCACTGGTCTATTTGTTATCGAGAGCGGACATGTACGGATCTTCAAGAGCTCGCCCAATGGTCGCGAGCAAATTTTAACGGTTGAAGGCCCTGGCAGCTCAATCGCCGAACTGCCCCTGTTCGATGGCGGCGCTTATCCGGCATCGAGTGCCGCCGTCGACGATGCCAGAATTTATTTCATCAGCAAGCAGGATTTCCATTCCCTGTGCCTGGTTCATCCCCAAGTCTCTCTCAAAGTCCTTAAAATTGTGGGTGGACGTTTGCGAAAACTGGTTGGAATTATTGAAGAGCTGTCTTTCACCACTGTCCGCTCCAGGCTCATTTCGGTGTTGATTCGTCTTGCGAAAACGGGAAAGAAAACAGCGGCAGGAATTGAGATCCAATTGCCGCCAAGTAATCAGCAATTGGCATCAGAGATTGGCACGGTCCGCGAACTGGTATCGCGTAACCTGAGTCGCTTGCAGGCCGAAGAACTCATCAGCATGGACGCAAAAACCGTGACCATTCCCGATCTTCGGCGATTGCAGGCGGAACTCGAAACCTCAGAATAATGGGCTCTGCGTGACAAAAGTCATAGGCCCGGTTGGCGCGCGCTCCTAGACTCGCAAGTGATAGGCAAAAGTCTTCTAAGGAGTTTGAGCGATGAATCTAAGTGCCACCAGGACGGTAAGAGAGTTAGCCATAGAAATTCCCAATGCGACCCGGACTTTTGAGAAGCTCGGCATCGACTATTGCTGCGGTGGGGGAAAATCTCTGAACGATGCCTGCATGCATGCACATCTTCCGGTTGATGACGTGCTGCGCGCTTTGGAACAGGGCGGCAGCTTCACACCGGCGACAGAAGTCAGCCAGCCGGATTTTACGAACGGAGCGCTCGGTAGCCTGATCGAACATATTGTTACTACTCACCATGTTTACGTGAAACAGGAGATCCCTCGTATTCAGCAGCTTTTGCACAAGGTGGTATCGGTCCATGGAAAGAACCATCCAGAACTGGGCAAGATCCAGCAGAAATTTCAGCCGATGGCCGGTGAGTTGACCTCACACATGATGAAAGAAGAGCACATTCTTTTTCCTCACATCATCGCGTTGGAAAATGCAGTCAGCAGTGGCCGGCCCAAGCCGAGGCCTGTGTTCGGCACGGTGAGCAACCCGGTGCACATGATGCAACTGGAGCACGATTCGGCCGGAGCTGCCCTGAAGTCAATCTCCGAACTCACTGGGAACTACACGCCGCCTGAGGAAGCCTGCTTCAGTTACAAAACGCTGTTCACGGCCCTGAAGGAGTTTGAAAGCGATCTGCATCAGCACGTTCACCTCGAGAATAACATTCTCTTCCCGCGTGCAATCGGCATGGAGAGCGAAAAGGAGGTTAGTATCTAATGTCCGCCATGGTCTCAGTGAGGGAGCTTCAGGAGAAGACGGTACCCGCCATCCTGCTCAAAGCCAAGGAAGAAAAAGCCCAGCGATTAATGATGGTGTATGCCATCACCGGGCTCTTCTTCATGCTTTTGCCCGGCACCTTCCTGGGAGTGTGGAACCTGATTTCAATCAGTGAACATCGTGGGGAGGCCATCGCAGCCAGTTGGATTCAGGCCCATGGGCACGCCCAGATCTTTGGGTGGATTGGAACATTTATTCTTGGCATCGGTTTCTACTCCATTCCCAAGATGGCAAGCAGCGTACCGCAAACATCATCCAGAGGCTGGGTGGCCTGGATGCTCTGGACGGCAGGTGTTTTGCTGCGCTGGGCCGCGGGTTTCTATCACCTTTATTGGCGGGTGGCTCTGCCCTTTTCAGCTTTGCTCGAATTTTGCGCTTTCCTCATTTTCCTTGTTTCCGTCAGGGGCCATCGTCCGTCCGATTCGAAGCAACTATCCCAACGCAAGCCTGTTTGGATCATCGCAGTCCTGATTGGGACAGTCGGCTTTGGCATTGGATTGCTGATGAACCTTTTGACCGCCCTGTGCGTCAGCGTGCGCGGCACCGGCCCCGAATTCCCAGCGGCGTCTGAAGGGCGGCTTCTTACTTTGCTGGCCTATGCCTTCATTGTTCCAACCATCTGGGGCTTCAGCGCGCGTTGGCTGCCGGTCTTTCTGGGTCTGAAGCCTGTGAATGAAACGGCGCTCCGCTATGCTCTGGTGCTCAGCATTCTTGGCGTAGTACTGGCCGAGGCTCGGCTCTCTCATCTCTCCGCCTGGGTGATCGCTCTGGGAGCAAGTGTGGCCGTCTTTGCTTTCCATCTCTTCGGACGTGCCGAACGGCCGGCCAAGACCGTGGGAGTACACGCGTCATTTCCTGCCTTCGTGCGTATCGCCTATAGCTGGCTCTTGATTGCGGTGGTTCTGAGTATTTGTGCGGCATATTTGGGGCGTGGCAACGGATGGGTCGGCGCTTCACGCCATGCGCTCACAGTGGGTTTTGTTTCCACCATGGTGTTTGCCATTGGCCAGCGAGTGCTGCCCGCGTTTGCCGGTATGCGAGTGTTATACAGTCCGCGGCTGATGCTGACATGCCTGCTATTACTGAGCACAGGCTGCCTGTTGCGCGTGACGAGTGAAATCCTGGCGTATGAAAACTACTGGTCGCCAGCATGGGGAGTCTTGCCGGTATCGGCAATCTGCGAGTTGGCCGCCGTCACGGTATTTGCCTTGAATCTGCTTCTGACTTTCAAGCAGCCGCCGGCTCATTTGCAATCCTTTGCGGGCCGAGTCCCGTCTTCGTAGTGGGACTTTCATCGTGGTGCGTGGCCAATCTTTTAACGCTGATCTGAGAGCGTCAATAGAAACGCAGTTTCTTCCAGAGCGTCCACACTGTGCATCACGCTGGAGCAAGTGTGAGTAGTTGGCGGGCCGAAGATCAAACGTCCCGTTGGGTGTCCGGAAGCGGATATGGTCACGTACGGAGCCGGACATTCAAGGGCAGTTTATGAATTTTGGTGCAATGCAGGTCCATGAAGAAATGATCGAAATAGGTTTTCGTTTTTGGCTTCAACAGCTTAAGGCAACTATCGCTTCGTGATTAACGGCCTTGAGCCTGTTGCGTGCGATGATCGGTTGAAGCCAATTAACCCTCCCTAATTCCTCATGCTGCTTTCTTCTCCTCAAGCTCGTTCGAAGCTGGCTGCCGCCTTACTCGGCTCAGCAATGCTCCT
>DASXJO010000878.1:0-1611 GCA_036497385.1 Candidatus Angelobacter sp.
ACAGGCTTGGCATGGCGAGCAAGAAATCCGTGAAGCTTCTTCTCAGCGGCGGGAAAGCGGCGGAGCAACGGCCCCATCCAACGACGCGCCCATTTGTATTCCAACGATAGAAATGACAATCCAATAACAAGAAGCATCACGCCCGGCAGCACCGGCAAGACTAAGCCGGCGCAGCCCAGCACAAGCAGAGCCCAACCAGCCGCGTTAAATGCCACACGCTTCACCATGTTGTATTGGATGCCTCCACAGAGAGATTTGATCTAGCTACACTCGAACTATTTGTAAACAGCTGGCCTGCTTGCAATGGCCAGCCTTCACCGCGCTAATGAGTTTCGGAATGGAACTCGCATGGACTCAAAAGAGCCCCGGAACTTTTCCGGGGCTTTCTGCTGCTTGCAAATTCCCTATGCGCCTTTCCTGTCACGATGGATATCGCGCCGATCATGGCGGATATCTCTTTTGTCCTTGCGCGCGTCTTTGCGGTCGGCGTGCAGGTCCTTCTTATCTTTGTGAATGTCGCGATTGTCAGCCCGCAAATCGCGCCGGTCACGGTTTACATCCCGCTTATCGCGATTGATGTCTTTCTGCTCTTTGGCTGCATCGGCGGTATCGCCCTTTTTCAGGTCCTGGTTGCGCTCTCGGCGATCTTTGGCTATGTCTTTCTGGTCTTTATTGATGTCGCGCGCGTCTTTGTTGCGATCAACGCGGTCCTTGTTCAGGTCGCGCTGGTCTGAGCGGATGTCTTTGCGGTCTTTATTCAAATCGCGGCGGTCGGTCTTCAGGTCCTTGCGATCCGCCTGTACGTCCGTGGGGTTCGCGCTTTGCGCCCACAGGCTCGCGGTCAAACCAAGGAAAACCAGAGCCAGTAAATGCGTTAAATTTCGTCGAATCATGGAAACTGCTCCTTTCACACCCTCCAAAGGTAAGTTGCTGCTGCCGGTATGAACACAAAGCGCAGTATTAGTTGCTGTGAGATTTTTTTGTATTTCAGCAAGATATGGCAGCAACTTTCGCGGCACGGATGGGTTGCGTCGCGCGGCGGTAGAGAATGCCCGCACATTATCGGATGTTCGAGAATTAGATTGAATTTGGATCGAATCCCAGACGGTGTCGCCCAAGGCTACAATCTTCGAGCTTCGACATTTGCCAAGTAGCTCTTACCAGAAGAGAACAATTTTCCGACGCAGCAAGTCTCCATAGCGGTCTGGAGGGCAGCGGGAATATGTTCCACATCGCCAAGTCGCGAGGCCTAGGTGCGCGCCGAGCGGCTCGCGCCAGGAGCAAAATGATCCTTCAACGTAGCAAGGCATGTATGCGGTGCGACAAAACGCAGCGAAGCGACAAAGTCTTGTCCATTACAGTATGCCGCGAGGCCGACTGGCGCGCCGAGCGGCTCGCATCAGGAGCAGAAATTCTGCAAATGAGCACCAGAACCTGTAGCGGTGTGGAGCGAAGCGACAAATTTGTCCACCATCATCCAAGCAACCAAGCCGCGAGGCCAGTGCCCGCCGAGCGGCTCGCATCAGGAGCTGAAATGATTTTCGTGCAGCAAGACTCTCTAGCGGTTTGTCGCGAAGCGACCAGAGCAATGAAAAGGCCGTCCGGCAACAG
>DASXJO010000879.1:0-10902 GCA_036497385.1 Candidatus Angelobacter sp.
CGCTTCGCCCCAGTGCCGGTGATGGGGTTGCTGGATAAGGGCTATGCTAAAGAGCGCGCCGCAAAAATCAATCCAGAAAAAGCCAATTGCAATCCTGGCCCCGGCCATCCCGCCACTAGCGATACCACATATCTGGCCGCCATTGATAAAGACGGGAATATCGCCTCGCTGATTCAAAGCAATTACTCGGCTTTTGGCTCTGGAGTAGTGGTGAACGGTATGGGCTTCGCGCTGCAGAATCGTGGTGCCCTGTTTTCGCTGGATCCTTCCCATCCCAATGCCCTGCAGCCGCGCAAACGTCCTTTCCATACAATTATTCCGGCGTTTATGGAGCGCGGCGATGTGCACATTGGGTTCGGAATCATGGGAGGGGCCAATCAGCCGTTGGCGCATGCGCAATTCGTCTCCAACTTGGTCGATTACGGAATGAATCTCCAGGGAGCGCTTGAGGCGCCGCGCTTTACCGTCACAAGCGGCGAGGTCAGTTGTGATATTTTGATTGAATCGCGCGTTCCGCCGGAGGTGATCCAGGCTTTGAGGCAGAAAGGTCACAATCTGATCGTCCGCGCCGAATACACCTCACTGATGGGGCGCGGTCAGGTTGTAATGCACAACTCAAAAACGGGCATGAACTGGGCAGCTTCTGATCCGCGGGCCGACGGAGTGGCTGAGCCCGAACCCATCCATTAGATTGTTTTTTCTGAAATCCCGAAGCGAATAGCGAGGGATCGCTACCAACTCGTAGCACCCGGGGTTCACCCGTAATTCATGGATTGAAGCCTGATTCAGAAGGCTTCTTCGTTAAACACAATCTGAGGGTAGCGTTCCCTCGCTGCGCTCGGGATTTGGAAACCAATTACTCAATTACCAATTTCTTTCTAAACGTGTTCTTCAGCTGAAGAGATCATCGGCAGCAGGAGCACCGGCGCCTTCATAAACTCGAATCGATTGATGGCTTCCACGGCACGCTGTACCGTTGTCTCCAGAGTTGGTTCCAGCGTGATCACGAATGAGAGCCGGTCTTTGGACATGTTCGGTTCCTGGATAACTGAATCAATATTGATTCCCTCGCGCGCAATGGCCTCTGCGGTCCGCGCCAGGATTCCCGGTTGGTCATTCACGGTAAGGCGCAGGAACCAGCTCACCGGATTAGGCCGGGGCATCGGATGCAGTGGTTCTGCACAATCGAATCCCTCAAGCAGGCTGCTCTCTGTCTGTCCACGCGCAATCTGGCGCGCAATCTGTAAAACGTCGGAAAGCACTGCGGTCCCAGTAGCACTGCCGCCTGCGCCGCGTCCGTACAGCATCTGGGTGCCTACGCTTTCACCGGCGATAAAAATAGCGTTGTTTGCGCCTGCGGCCTTGGCCAGCATTGAGTCGCGCGGCTCCAGCCAGGGCTGCACCGCAATGTGCACGCCTCCCGCCGCACGCTCCGCCGATGCCACCAATCTGATGGTCGAGTTCAAGCGATGCGCGTAATGGAAATCAGTGGACGTGATGCTGCGAATGCCGGTGACTGGTATCTCTGAAGCTTGAACAGCATGGCCAAAAGCGATGCGGGCCAGGATGGCAATCTTGTCGCGAGCGTCAAGCCCATCGATATCCAGGCTGGAATCGGCTTCAGCATACCCGGCCGCTTGCGCCTGTTCCAAGGCGTGCGCAAACTCAATGCCGTGTTGCTCCATCTGGGTAAGAATGTAGTTGCACGTGCCATTCACAATCCCGTAAACCGCTTGAATGCGGTCTGCGGCCAAGGCTTCAGAGATTGCGCGGATTACGGGCACACCACCCGCGACTGTGGCTTCAATTCCTATGGGAAGGTTTTTCTCCAGCGCCAGCGCAAACAGCTCGTCGCCATGCAGGGCGATCAGGGCTTTGTTTGCCGTGACCACGGCCTTGCCATTTTCCAGGCTGGTGCGCACTACGTCACGCGCTATCGATGTTCCACCGATTGCTTCGACCACGATGTCAACGTCATCAGCAGTCGCCACCTGCCGCCAGTCGGAAACCACAGTAATTCCATTTACGCCCAGTTCACTAGCGCGCGGCCTCTTGCGGCAGATTCGGGTAATAACAATCGAAACGCCACCAGTTTTTTGGCTGATTTCTACAGCATGGCTCGAGAGAATCTCAGCCGTGGCGCGGCCCACGGTGCCGTACCCGATGATGCCGACGCGCACCTGCCCTGCATTCCGTCGAGATGATTTCTGTTTTTCTACTGCGTCTTCAATGCCGGGCATAAATTTGCTCCAGAGTCCGGATCACAGCGTCACCGTCTGCTTCCATGGGGCCAAGCAGATTCTGTCCAGGCAACTGTTTCATGTAATCGACGTCCTTCAACATGTGCCCGGTAAGGACCAGGACGATGGTTTCGGCGGACTTAACAAATCCTGCGGCCGCCAGCTTCTTAAGCCCGGCCAAGGTCGCTGCCGATGCAGGTTCGCAGCCAATGCCTTCCGCGCCCAGGTCTGCTTTGGCTTGCGCAATTTCTTTCTCGCTCACTTCTTCGCACGCGCCGCCTGTGTTCTTGAGCACGGCCACTGCTTTTCGCCAAGAAGCGGGATTGCCAATCCGGATAGCCGTCGCCCGGGTCTCCGGACTTACGCGAATTAATTCCGTACCGCCGTTTTCCCGCATGGTGCGGACGAGCGGATTGGCTCCTGTGGCCTGAATAATCGAAATCTTTGGCAATGATTGGATCAGGCCGAGATCGCGCAGCTCCATAAATCCTTTGCCCAGCGCCGAGCTGTTGCCCAGGTTTCCTCCGGGGACGATGATATGTTCGGGTACGCGCCAGTCGAGTTGCTCCATCAATTCGAATGCCACCGTCTTTTGTCCTTCGATCCGATAAGGGTTGAGCGAATTCAACAGGTATGCGGAAAACTTGCGCACAACTTCGTGCAGAACTCTCAGGCAGCCGTCAAAGTCCGTGCGCAACTGCAAAACATTTGCGCCATATTCCAGGGCTTGCGCCAGCTTTCCGGCGGCAACCTGTCCGGCAGGCAAAAGAACGATGCTCTTCATCTCAGCGCGCGCGGCGTATGCCGCCACAGAGGCTGATGTATTTCCGGTTGAGGCACAGCATACCCAGGAAAATCCTTCCGCCTTTGCCATGGTGATAGCCGCAGAAATTCCGGTGTCCTTGAATGATCCCGTGGGATTCATGCCTTGATGCTTCACCAGAAGGTTCGGCAGTCGAAGCTCTCGGGACGCTTTGTTGAGTGGGATCAGAGGCGTATTGCCTTCGCACATAGTGACAATGTTGTGGCGATCCACCTGCGGCAACAACTCGCGGAAGCGCCAAACGCCGCTGGCATTTTCTGGAAGTGATGAGCCTCGCCGCTCGCGCCAAATTTCTTTCAATCGCAACGCGAACCCCGGCGGTGCTGATGCCCATTCCGGATAGACGACCTCCAGCAGCTCCGAGCATTGCGTACAGCGGAACATTCGGTCGGCAGTTTCCTGCACTTTGCCACAATGGACACAGCGCAAAACGTGTGCTGCGACCTGCGGCTTCACTGGCAACGTGTTCATTGCGCCCCCGCAATGGAAACGCTGGGCCGCAGGCAGACAGGTATGTTCGCTCCCAGCTGGCAAAATTCGTCGTGCACGGCACGCACAACTTCCGCGCTGCGGGCCGCCGACACAGCAAAGCAGATGCTCAATTCGCTAGCTCCCTGCGCCACGGCAATAACGCTCTCATCACACCGCGCTACCGCGGAAAAGACGCGGCCCAGGATTCCGCAGGTGCCTTTCATGGATTCGCCCAGAACTGCGACGACGGCAATTTCATTGTTGACTTCCGGCGGGAGCAGCACGCCTTGCGAAAGCTCAATACGAAAGATTGAGTGAATCAACTGGAGGACGCGCCCTGCATCGGCCTTGCGCAGGACCAATCCCAGCGCATGCTCAGGCGATGACTGCGTCGCAAACAGCACTTCAATTTGTTCCTGTCCCAGCCGGAGAAAGAGCCTTCCCCAAAGCTCCACGGGATGAACATCGCGGCGCGTGAACAAGGAGATGAGCGTGGCGTCTTTTACTGAAGTCACAGACTTCACAGGCGACTTGGCGGGCCGCGCGTCATGCGTGATCTTGGTCCCGATAAATTCAGGGCGAAATGAATTTTTGATCCAAACAGGAAAGCCAGCTTCGGCTGCGGGATATGCAGCCTTGGGATGAATTACCTTTGCGCCGTAGTAGGCAAGTTCAATCGCCTCGGCAAAGCTGATTTCCGGCAGAGTAGCGGCGTCAGGACAAACGCGGGGATCGGCCGTGAGCACGCCGTCCACGTCGGTCCAGATCCAGACTTCATCGGCGCTGGTAGCTGCGCCAATGATGGTGGCAGAATAATCGGAGCCTCCGCGGCCCAGCGTAGTGGACTTTCCTTGCAAGTCAGCGCCGCTATATCCGGCGACCACCGGCACAACGCCGCGATCGAGGAGCGGGAGCAAGGATTGTTTACACTGCTTGCGCGTGGCATCAATATCCGGAGTTGCGTTGCCAAAATTGCTGTCCGTTACTATCACATTTTCCGCGGGGACAAACTCAGAATGAGTCCCCAGTTGCTGGAGATAGCCGGCCAGCACACACGCGGATATGCGTTCTCCCAAGGCAACGAGCGAATCCGATGTCTGGGCAGAGATATCGGACCGTAACGCGGTAAGGGCGTGGCAGGCATTTTGCAATTGCGTGATGACCTCTCCGATGTGGTTATTTGCATCCGTCAGGCGTTGATTTTCAAACAACCTGGCTGCGAGTTCACGATGCACGGTTTCAAATTTTTGCAGATGCGCATGGGTTGCAGAGGCGTCGCCGTGCCGCGCTGCTTCAATGGTTTTAAAAATGAGATCGGTAACGCCTGCCATCGCGGAAACCACCACCACAATCCGGTCATGTTTGGCAGCGTCGCCAATGATTGCGGCGCACTGGCGGAACCTCTCCGCATTTCCCACGGAGGTACCGCCAAACTTCATTACGATTAAGCGCTTTCCGTGCATCACGATTTCTCCAGCTTTTGTAACACTGCTCCGATTCTTTCCATGAGGGGGATAAGCTCGCGCGTAACGGCGGCGCCATTGTTATCGGCCAAGGTAAACGTTGCTTCTGCGTGCACGCCCTCATTGCCCAGGATTCTCTGCAATTCCTCGGCCACGCGCATCTCCTCGCCTGTGGTAAAGGCAATCACAGACGAACCTGACCCGCTGATCGCCACTCCAAGTAATCCCGGAAGGCGCAGGGCCAGGCACTGTTCTATCCCCGGCACAAGTTGCTGCCGGTAAGGCTGATGCAGCTTGTCCTGGAATAGCTCCGGGAAGAGATCAAAATTTCCTGAGAAGCAGGTAGCGGCCAGAAGAGAGGTCCGTTGCAACGTATGCAGCACGTCAGCGCGGTCATACTTTTTGGGTAGTACCTCTCGGGCATGATGTGTTGGCACAGTAATAGACGGCGTGACGATCACCAGACGGATGCTTTCAGGAAAGTTAGTCTTGGCTATCACCACCCGATCCATGTTGTTGGAAAGCGCTAGCACCAAACCGCCATGGTAAGCGGCTGCGGCGTTATCAATGTGACCTTCAATCTCTTCCGCCCAGCGCAAGAGCACTTCAGGCGCGACTTGTTTTCCGCTATGTTGCACCCCAAGCAGCAGGCCGGCAATTACGGCAGCCGCGCTGCTGCCCAGCCCCACGCTAATCGGGATATCACTTTGCACTAGCACGTGACCGGTGGGCGGAGGCGCGTCGAGCCGCTGTGCCGCTAATCTCAGGGCGTGCAGGACAAGGTTCGAACTTGCCATGGGAAAGCGCTCAGGCGTCTTACCCTGATACTCCAGGCTCAACGCTGCGGCGTCAGAAGGGATGAAAAGCGCTCTTAAATAGAGTTTTAAGGCGAGGCCACCGCAATCAAAGGCGCAGCCCAGGTTAGCGGAGGTGGCCGGGACCACTGCCCGCCAGCCATAGACCGAATTATCCAAGTTTGATCGACTCATATTTGAATGGCCCAAAAGCACAAAACCCACTCGCTTCGGCGAGTGGGTCAGGAACTTATGATTGCTGATTCGTTAAGCTGACGGCTCGCCGGATTTTCGCATAGGTGTGCATGTGTTTGTTGTTGTCAAACACATGACCATAGCGAAGATGTTCTGGCGGTCCCACATGAAAGGGCACTATAGCCCGAATTTAGCAGCAGAGTCAAGAATTTTTGAGTACTGGTCCAGCTTCTAGTTGTATCCTTGCGGCGATCAATACGCTTGCGGGATCCCGGGATCAGAGCCACGAGGCGGCGGAAAAGAAATGAATCAGTCCCATTCTGGGAATCATCTGACGCCTGTGTGGGAGCTGTTTGCGCTGGGAAATCGAGTAATACTGAATGAATCGAACCATCAAAACTCATAGGTTAACCTTGACACCCGAGGTTACTCACGTATACTTTCTTTCCATGACAGTAATTCGCCAGACCATGTGTATGTGTTGTCGCAACGTGACATCCGTGTCTCTGGCTGGAGAAACTGCTACCTAATTCGCATTTAAACTTTTAGGAAACGGGGTCCATCGCCAGAGGCGGTGGGCCTTTTGCTTTTGAAACCATTACTTTTCAAGGCAAGGAACGCGGGAGAGTATGAGCGCAGGAACGACCATCGCGGTGAAAGAAACCAAAGCGCAACGCGCAGAACGCTTGAAGCTGGAAAAGAATCCGTGGGAGTGCTTTGAAGAGATCCGGCAATTTGCCGGCAAGGGTTTGTCGGCTGTTCCAGACGCATGGACCAAGACTTATTTCCGCTGGTGGGGCGTTTACACGCAAGGAGATGGCGCGGGGGCGGTAGGCGGTGTTGGAGGCGAAGGCCGTGCTACTCCTTACTACATGCTGCGCATTCGGTTATCCAATGGTTTTGTGAATGCCAAGCAGTTACGAGCTATCGCTAGTCTTACAGAAAAGTATGCGGGCGGCATTGCCGATATCACCGTCCGCCAGAATATACAACTGCACTGGATCACTATCAAAGATCTTCCAGATGTTTTGCAGACGCTTTTTGATTGTGGCCTGACTTCCATGGCGACGTGCGGTGACGTCACTCGAAACGTCACCGGCTGTCCGCTTGCTGGTTTGGACGCGCATGAACTTTGCGACGCTTCGCCGCTGGTGGACGAAGTGACGCAATTGCTAGTCGATAATCCTGATTTTTATAACCTGCCGCGCAAGTTCAAGATCAGCATCAGCGGATGCCAGGATTGGTGTTCTTATCCTGAGATCAACGATCTGGCCTTTACACCAGCGGTTCGCGAAATTAACGGGGAGCGGGAAATCGGCTTTTCGATTCGCGTGGGCGGCGGCCTTTCCACCGAGCCGCACTTGGCGGTGCGACTCAATGCTTTTGTGCGCTGGGAGCAGGTTATCCCCGTCAGCAAAGTGGTGGCGGAACTTTTTCGCGATGCGGATGCCCTGCGGGAAAATCGCGAGCGCGCACGGCTGAAGTATTTATTTCTCCAGCATGGCTGGACAGCCGAGTCTTTTCTCCAGGAACTGGAGCGCAGACTAGGGTACAAGTTGGACGCAGGAGTTCTGGAGCAACCGCCTGACGATGTGTTTCGCGACCATGTTGGTGTGCATCGGCAAAAACAGCCCGGCCTTTTTTACGTTGGCGCCGCAGTGCTGCGCGGACGAATTAATCCACAGCAGCTGCGGGCAGCGGCGGATCTGGCTGAGCGCTATGGCAATGGCGAGCTTCGCACCACGAACACGCAGAACCTAGTAATTGTGAATGTGCCACGAAAAAACACTGCGGCTGTAACTCTTGGGTTGGAAACCGTGGGACTGCACGTTACGGCTTCGCCATTCTGGCGCGGCGCCGTGGCTTGCACCGGCAGCGAGTTCTGCAAGCTGGCGATAACGGAAACCAAAATCTTCACCCGCTGGCTGGTTGAAGAGTTGGAAGAGCGCATTCCTGAGTTTGATCAGCAATTGAAGCTCAACGTAACCGGATGCCCGAACAGCTGCGGCCAGCATCGCATCGCAGATATCGGGCTGGAAGGTAAGAAGCTCAAGATCGCTGGCCGCATTCAAGATGCTTACTACTTCTGTCTTGGCGGCGCTGTGGGGGAGCACGCAGGCTTTGGACGACCGGTGGGTTATCGTTGCGCGGCGAGCGAAGTGCCGGATGCCATTGAGCGCCTGCTACGCAGCTATCTGGATGAGCGCCATGGTACGGAAAACCTACGGGAATTTTTTGTTCGTCATTCGGAAACGGCATTGCGGACTTTTCTTGCCGGGCAAGACCTGCCGCCCGTCTTGCGTGATCCCTCACCGGGCAGAGTGCCGCACGGAGTGGAAGGATAGCCATGTCTCTTTACCCAATTTTTCTCAAGCTTGAGGGACACAAGGTGCTCATTGTTGGCGGCGGCCCGATTGCGGAGCAAAAGATAGAAGCGGTGCTCCGTTCGGCGACAGACGTTACTGTGGTCTCCCCGCAGATCACGCCGCGCATTCGCCTATGGGCGCACCAGCGCCGGATCAAATATCAAGCTGTTGAATTTCGCGCGGGCATGACGCAGGGCTATTTTCTGGTGATTTCCTGCACCGATTCTGAAGAGACGAACCGCGCGGTTTACCAGGAAGCCCGGGAAAACGGCGCGCTGGCAAATGCGGTGGATGATCCGAGCTATTGTGATTTTTATGCGCCTGCGGTTGTCAGCCGCGGTGAGTTCCAGATTGCCATCTCTACTGGCGGAAACAGCCCCGCCCTGAGCCAGCACGTGCGCAAACAACTGGAAGAGAACTTTGGGCCGGAATACGAATCTTGGACGGCATGGCTGGGACGGATGCGTGACATGATGCGCGCAGTCCTGCCGCGGACAGAACGCCGCAAGGAATTATTAATGTTGCTGGCCCAGTGCAAACCGGTAAAATTGTTAAATAAATCTATTCACGGAGGGAACCATGGACCACTTGAGAAAGTCAGAGCTGGAAACCAAACTGAGGCACGCATTGAAAGAGCATCAGCATGAGGGGCTCAATATGATCGGCAATGCTGACCAATTGCTGCACCGCCTGGTTGACGCTGTGGAAGAGTGGACCGAAGGCGGTTTCATCAGTCAAAAGAAAAGCGCCTAATCATGTCCGGAAAGGTTTACATTGTGGGCGCCGGCCCTGGTGCGGCCGACCTATTGACCCTGCGCGGCGCCACGGTGCTGCGCGCAGCCCAGGTTGTGCTGCACGACGACCTAGTGTCCCAGGAGATACTTGATCTCTGCCCGGCTTCAGCGCAGGTGATCAACGTGGGCAAGCGCTGCGGAAGCCGCGGGCGCAGCCAGGAGCAGATCAACGCCCTCATGGTATGGCATGCGCGAGAAACACAAGCGGAGACGATTGTGCGACTCAAGTCCGGCGACCCAGCGGTATTTGGCAGACTGGGTGAAGAGATAGACGCGCTGCGCCGGGCCAGCATTGAGTTTGAAATTGTTCCCGGAGTAACAGCCGCAAGCGCCGCCGCTGCTTCGGCCAAAATCACGCTAACCGACCGCCGTGCAGCGTCGGCTTTGGTGGTAGTGACGGCGCATAGCAGCCGGAATGCATCGTTGAGCGAGACCGTGAAACCCGATCGTTCGACCTATGCGCTGTATATGCCTGGCCCTGACTATTCCAAGACTGTGCAAGGGCTGTTGGAATCGGGGCACGAGCCGGAGACTCCATGTGCTGTGGTTTCCAACGCAGGAAGAAAAAATGAAGAAGTGCGTTATTTGACTCTTCACGAACTGGCGTCCGCCAAAGGAATCTCTGCACCTGCGATGTTGATTGTAGGCGAGGTGGTAGCTCAATACCTGCCACGGAAACAAGGAGACGTTGAGCAAGTTTTCTCTGCGATTCCAGCCGATGACAGCGATGCGCACCTGCCATTAAGAACTTAGCCCCGAATCAACGCAGAAAAGCGCGAATCAATCAAGGCGAGCTTACTTTTGCTGGATTCGTTAATTCGCCCGAACCCACAGCCTGTATTCTCGAAGCTTATCTTCTTACCGATCATCAAGCGCCATATACGGCGGCGCCGCTCTGCACGCCCAGTACTAGAAATCCGCCTACCAAAATTGCCTGCTGCTATACACTTTGGATTGGAAATCGGGAGGAACAAATGCGTGCGTGGCCTTTCATGCTTATGCTTTTAACTTTGCCTGTGGTCGGAAGGGCTGCGCCGCAGTCGAACGCGGCCAGGGCACTGCACGCGCTCTTCAACTCAGCATGGAACCAGGAGATGCAGGAGCGTCCGGAAGATGCATCGGAACTGGGCGACCGGAGGTGGAATGATCGGTGGACGGACCGAAGCCCTGAAGCGTATGCCCGCCGCGACCAGAACAATCATGCGATTCTGGCGAAGCTGGCGAAGATCGATCGCGCGCAGTTGAGCAAGACAGACCAGCTCAACTATGCCCTGTTCCAGAAACGATACGTCGACCGCATTGAGCAATACCGAGTCCGCTGGTTTTTGATGAGCTTTAACCAGCGTGAAGGCCCACAAACCAGTGACGATCTGGGCAGCTCTCTACGCTTTGAGACATTGAAAGATTATGAAGACTGGCTGGCCCGCCTGCGCGCCGTCCCCACGGCTCTGGACCAATTTACCGCGCTGCTGCGGGAGGGGATCCGCGAGCGCATGGTGCATCCGCGGGTTATCATGGAGCGCATTCCGGCGCAGATCGACAAGCAGATAGTGAGCGATCCCACGCAGAGCGGCTTTTATAAGCCATTCAAGAGCTTCCCATCTGCGATTAGCCACGGCGATCAAGAGCGGCTACAGCAAGAGGCGCGCAAAGCAGTGGAGCAACAGGTTGTCCCGGCGTTTACAAAGTTTAAGCAGTTCTTTGTGAGTGAGTATCTACCTGCCTGCTATGACAAGGTGGGTGCGTGGCAACTGCC
>DASXJO010000880.1:0-8269 GCA_036497385.1 Candidatus Angelobacter sp.
ATTCTTGTTTCCGGCTTCGTTTCCCTCACGCTTACGCCAATGTTGTGCAGCCGTTTTCTGCGCAACACACATAACGATCGGCACGGCTACCTCTACCAGAAGAGCGAAGCCGTTTTTGACGCCATGCTGCACGGCTATGAATGGAGCCTCAAGAAAGTGATGGCGCATCCGCGCATCACCATGGCTCTGTCGGTGGTGATCCTGGCAGCCACGGCGTTTCTGTACATGGATATCCCCAAGGGCTTTCTGCCCAGTGAAGATCAGGGCCAGCTCTTTGCTTTTACTGAAGGCATCCAGGGAATCTCGTTTGAAGATATGATGCGCCATCAGCAAGAGGCGGCAAAGATTGTCGGCGAGAGCCCTTACGTTGCGAACTATATGTCCACCGTAGGCGGTGGCGGCGTGAATGCCGCGCTCAACTCCGGACGCATTTTCGCCCGGCTCACCGATCGCAAGACGCGGCCGCACGTCGATAAAATTATTGAAGAGCTGCGGCCCAAGCTGGCGCAGATTCCCGGCATCAACGTCTATCTGCAAAATCTTCCTCCTATTCGAATTGGCGGCGCGCTCACCAAAAGCCAATACCAGTTCACGCTGCAAAGTCCGGACACGAATGAGCTTTATCAATACGCGCCGCTGCTGGAACAAAAGCTGCGCGGCATATCGCTACTGCAGGACGTGACCAGCGATTTGCAGATCAAGAACCCGCAAGTCACGGTGAGCATCAATCGCGATAAAGCGGCGGCGCTCAACGTTGATCCGCGCACGCTGGAAGACGCGCTTTATAGCGCTTATGGCGCGCGCCAGATCTCCACCATCTATGCTCCGAATAACCAATACAAAGTCATCATGGAGTTGGAGCCGCAATACGCGCTTGATCCTTCCGCGTTAGGCATGCTCTATGTCCACTCCAAGACCGGACAGCTTGTGCCGATGAGCGCGCTGGCCAGCTTCAAAAAAGAAGTTGGACCGCTCACCGTCACACATCTCGGACAGCTACCAGCCGTAACCGTGAGCTTTAACCTGAAGCCGAATGTCGCACTGGGCGACGCGATTACCGCCGTGAACAATGCAGCCGCGCAGGTTCTGCCATCCACCATCACCACCAGCTTGCAAGGCACGGCGCAGGCATTTCAATCGTCGTTCGCCGGGTTGGGCGTGCTGCTCATGATGGCCATCCTGGTCATCTACATCGTGCTGGGAATTCTTTATGAAAGCTTTATCCATCCCATTACCATTCTTTCCGGCCTGCCATCCGCCGGCGTGGGCGCGCTGCTTACCCTCAAACTTTTCCATACTGAGCTGAGCATTTACGCGTTTGTCGGCGTCATCATGCTCGTAGGCCTCGTCAAGAAAAATGCCATCATGATGATTGACTTCGCGCTCGACGCGCAGCGTGAAGAAGGCAAGAGCGCCACCGAAGCCATCTACCAGGGCGCGCTCGTCCGCTTCCGTCCCATCATGATGACCACCATGGCCGCGCTGATGGGCACGTTGCCCATCGCGATGGGCTTTGGCGCCGGTGCCGAATCACGCCGCCCGCTGGGCCTGGCCGTGGTCGGCGGACTCATCTTCTCGCAAACGCTCACGCTCTACATCACGCCGATCTACTACGTCTATCTCGACAAGCTTGGCCCGGGCCTGAAGAAACTCTTCGGCGGAAAAAAGAAGAAGAGCACGGAGCGAGTTCCGGAACGCGAACTGGAAGCGGTCGGCGGATAGGATTTCTACCGCGGAACAGCCTAACCGCAGATTAACGCGGATAAGCGCGGATCAAAAAGCCGTTTCTTTCCGAAACATCGAACCGAGCTTTTTACGCAATATCTGCGATTTTCGGCAATTGCCCGAATCCGCTTAATCCGTGTTCATCCGTAGTAAGTTTTTGTTCTTCTCATTTCCCGACCACGCTCATCACCATATCCGCACCCTATCCTGCGGCGCCAGATAGAGTTTCTGTCCGGGCTTCACTTTGAATGCGTCATACCACGCGTCGATATTGCGCACGGTAGCGGCGCGGTACTGACCCGGAGAGTGTGAATCGCCCATCACTTGCGCACGCAGCGCGGCATCGCGCGTTTTGGATCCATAATCCTGCGCAAACGCCAGAAAGAATTGCTGATCGCCGGTAAATCCCTGCTGCTCCGGCCCTTGCTTGCCGCCGAGCGACGCGCGATAGCCATCATAAGAAGCTGCAATACCCGCAACGTCGGCAATATTTTCCGCCAGCGTCTGCTTGCCGTTGATGGAGAGATCCGGAAACGGCTTGTACGTGTCATACTGCGCCGCAAGCTTGGCGGTGGCTGCGTTGAAATGCTGAAGATCGGATTCCGTCCACCAGTTGCGCACGCGGCCTTTTGAGTCAAACGCGGAACCTTCACTATCAAACGTGTGGCTGATCTCGTGGCCGATCACTGAGCCTATAGCGCCATAGTTCACCGCTGCGGGCGCTTTGGGATCAAAGAATGGCGGCTGCAGGATAGCTGCCGGAAAGTTCAGCGCATTTTGCAGCGGAAGATTCACCGCATTGACGGTCTGCGGTGACATGGACCACTCTTTGCGGTCCACTTCCTTCCCCAGCCGCCCCACCTCACGATGATATTCAAACAGGCTGCCGCGCCAGAGATTGCCAAACATGTCGTCAGCCTTTATTTCAAAAGCCGAGTAATCATGCCAGTGTTCCGGATAACCAATCCCCACATACAAAGTGGAGAGCTTGGCCTGGGCTTCAGCTTTGGTGGCCGGGGCCATCCAGTCCAGCGCTTCAATGCGTTTGCGGAAAGCCGCAACAATGTTTGCGACCATCTCTTGTCCCTTGGCTTTGGCTTCCGGCGGGAAATAGCGCTCCGCATAGATTTTTCCCACGGCATCACCCAGCCAGCGGTCCACCACAAACACCCCGCGTTGCCAGCGCGGACGCCGTTGCGGCGTTCCGTTCAGCGTCTTGCCAAAGAATGCAAAGCTCTCATCGGCCAGAACCTTGGGTAGTGCGTCGGCCTGGTCTTCAATCAAGTGGTAGGCCAGCCAGTCTTTCCATGTTTCCAGCGGCTCAGAACCCACCAGCGCGGATTCCGCCGTAAACGCCGTTGGCTGCCAGACGGTGAATTCCTTTTGCTGGCTCAGTCCCGCTCCCCGAAAATACTCTGCCCATTCCAGCCCCGGCGCTTTCGCACCAAAGTCCGCCTGCTTCCAGGTGTTGTTCGCTTTGTGGATATCGTCATTTTCCGCCAGGGTGGTGTGCTTCTCCGCAATGGCATGTTCCAGATCAAAGATTCGTTTGGCGCGGGCGTCCGTGTCCGTAAAGCCGGCAAGCTTCAGCATGGTGGAGACGTGGGCCAGATATTTTGCGCGGGCATCGCGCATGCTGGCCGCGTCAGAAAGGTAATACTCGCGGTCCGGCAGCTCGATTCCGCCCTGAAGCAGATACGCGGCATAGTGCTCTGAGTCATTGAAGCCGGGGGCAACCCACAATCCAAACAGGTTTGCCGAATGAAAGTTGGTGTTGTTCAGCGCATCCTCGTCAGCGCGAAGCGTTTCTCCCAGGGCGTACGCCAGCTCATGCTTATCTTTGATTGCCGCAATCGCGTCCAGATGCGGTTTCAGTGGCGTCAGGCCTTTCGCTTCAATGCCGGCTTCGTCCATGTATGAGTTATAAAGATCGGCGATCTTGGCTGTGCTCGATCCCGCCGGCGCTTTCGCCTTGGCGGACTCTTCAATAATCCCGGCTGTGCGCTTAGTGGTGAGGTCCCCCAGCGCAGTGAACACGCCTATGCCGGCACGGTCTGGCGGGATTACCGCTTTCTTGATCCATTGGCCGTTCGCATAGTCATAAAAATCATCGCCCGGCTGGACTGAGCGGTCAATATGGTCCACGGCAATGCCGTGAACTGGCTTTGCAGGAACATCGGCAGATGCGCCAGCACCAGCGCGCGCAAAAAGAAAGCTCAGTGAGAGAACAAGTACGGCGCATGCGGTGGCGCGTGCAACAGAGAGGGTTTTATTTCTGAGTATCATGGGGAAATATGGCTCCAAAAACTACCTATCCATAATAAGACGGATGGCGGAAAGAGACGGTAGCACAGGCACTCCTCCCCCTCCCTGGGTCATCCCAGATTGGCGTAGACTTCAGGGTACCCATCCCAGATCATCCCAGATTGGCGTGGGTTTAAGCGATCCCGCCCCAATTGGCGTAGAGTCCAGAGCTTCTGGGGTTGCTTTTAGCTAAGAGCTAATGGCTAAATGCTAAAGGCTGATTTCTTCTACATAGCCCACCCGGGGGTAAGAGTTTTGTTGCAAACAAAAGAGAAAACGAATTCGACCGGACGGTCACCGAACGGTCGAACTACTTTTTCGGCCTCGTTTCGGTCCCAAATCGCTATTGTTTGCCTTCCCCGGCTGCTTAATGATTGCTTGGCGCAAACTGCTGATTTTCAAAGATCGTTTTCCACTTCACACCCTGGAGCGCAGCAGGAGTTTAGCCGATTGTTCGGCACGAATCAATAGCGAATAAGGCCATGCCCCCAAGCTGACGTTGGCACGAATCAGTACATCTTGACAAAGCCACCCTCAGAAACCATGTAGATTTTCGAGGGCTATGATGCTGACGGCTGAGTGCTTCTTTCGGCGTTGCCTCGTACAAACTAAAAACACCCCTGCCGGGTGAGTCTCATGCTCACCTACCGAGCTTAAGAAATCGTAGGAAGCAATGGAATAGAGGGAGTACCGAAGTGGAGCTTACCGTGGAAAGGATTTTTGGCCCGAAGAAAGAGGAAAGCTAAGCTCGTTCAAGAATGAGTTGCCATCCCACCAAGTTCGGCCACAAAGTTTCTAACAGATTCAGGATACAAAGATTCGTTTTGGCGGTTTCGTAAAAGATAACGCGCGAGAAAATACTCCTGAACTACGCGAAAAGCAAATGCGAGCTGCAGCGAATCCCCTTGGCGCTCTCGGACTGGAAGCAATAAGGAATTTAGAATCAGCCCTAACATATCTATGCTTCCAAACTGTCCAGCCGCTAAATCCAGCACTTCTTTAGAACTGATTATTTCTAACAATTCATGTGTCTCTGGATCGATCATTCGACCAGCCGCACGCTCCATAACGTTTAAAATGCGTCCATTTAAGTCTTCCACATCCAAATTTTCTTCAACAACCAGCCGAGTCGTGCGCAATCGATCACGCCTGATCTTCTTCTTAATCCAACTCTCGAGCAGCGAGCTCCGATTGGAGAGACGGACACCATATTCAACTACATCTTCTAAAATGAATTGCAGCATGAGCGGATTACGAGGCAGATCACCATAGAATTCAACGAAAGAACTATCTTCGAGGATTTCTGCAAATTCCAAAAGATTTTCTCTTGCTGTACCCCCTGCGCCTTTTAGAGCAGAGGAGCACAGTTCCTTAGTCTGTGCAATTGTCCATGAGTTTAACTGAATAAGACGTGCATCCCGCGTTGGGGAGCGCTTCACGGAAAATTCCTCAAATGCAGAACTAAAATCGCCAAACATCGCATTCAGGTGTTCCAGACGAGTTGTTAACAACACTGGACATTCAAAATCGGCAAGTTGATTGCTCAAAAATTCCAAGCCTCTGACTCTGCTGTAAAAGCGGTTTTCATCGAGCCCGTCGAGGATGAGCACAAACGGAGCTCGCGGTCGTTTGAGCATATTTTTGAATGTCACAGCCGTCACTTCATACAACACCTGCTGATCCGCATCAGAAAAGTGACCAAGGATTGCGAGGGATTTTAGGCTCTCTTCTAGAAGCAAAGACGTACTAGTAAGCTGGTCCTGCCTATCGGGTAATGAGCGACATTCAATTAGCACCACTGTCTGCTCACTTGAGATTGCTGCATGGAGGACGGTCGTTGTCTTCCCCATTCCAAATTGGGCTGTCAGGAGAGTCCATCGTGCCCGTGTGGGTTCCAAAACCATTTGTTCTGCTGATACGAGCTTTTCCTCGCCAACAGCAACGCGGGTGCAAGGTTCGTAACGCCGAAATCGTAAAGCAAATTCTTGTGCTGGGACTCGCGGTACAAACGCGTCACCGAACACAAAAAGATTTTGATAGTTTTTAAGGAGCGCATACGAATGCTCACGTAAGCTGGCATTTATAATTTCCTGCAAACGCTGATCTATTGTGGTCAAGAATTTCTGACGATCCCAAAGTTCAGCTTTGCTTACTTGACCACTTTCAGTCAATTCTTTCAGACGAGTCTCTATACTCGTGCGGAATTCCGCATTCTTACCATCTCTGTTATGAAGGACAATATATGTTTCACATCGAATAGCTGAGTCTGAGAATGAATCAATTGATGCCAATACCTGTCGCAATTGGTCCTGTCCGATGTCCTGCACGACAAAACCCTTGCATTGGACAGCACAAGGAAATAGCTCGCCTTCCCTCCAAACCAAAAGATCGATACCTTTCGCGTCCCACTGCCGTCGAGCTGGGACTTGGTCGATATCCGGCCATAGCACCCTCAAAAACGGCAGCACCATTCGCTCAAAATCACGCTCTGTGCTTCGAGCCAATGAAGCAGACCATCTTTGCCAAGCTCCCACCATATTGAATATTATCCGATGAATTCTAGTTGATTGCTCCGAGTCCGGTAAACGGATGTCCAAGACACTACAACGCCTAGCTCAGATCGCGCTTACCATGGATCACGCTGGCGATGATGATCTCTTCTCAACTTTATAAATGATGCGATAGCTGTAGGCGAGCAGCTCTCTAAGTGATGGGTCTTGAAATTCGGGAACTTCACGGCCTGACTGCGGAAAACGAGCAAGCTGGCGTGTCAGCTTCACTATCTTCTTCACAACAATCTTTGCGTACGCGGGAGAATCGGAGGAGATGTAAGCGGCGATGGATTCCACATCCGTAAGAGCGCGTGCGGACCAGACTACTCGCTTAGCCATTCGGTCAGGCGTGATTCAGCGTCTTCCTGAGAGATCGTGCCATTCTCGCGCGCATCTTCCAGTCCGCCTCTCACCTTTTCCAGCACGTAAAGGTGATACTGAATGTCCTCAATCGAGCAGTTGTCCGGAAGCTTTTCCAGCAATGATTTGGCTTCCTGTTTGGCTGTCATGCCCCTAGCATATCATTGTCCCGGCACGTTATCCTTTTCCCCGAGGACATCTACGCCCATGCGCCGACTCCTGACATTTCTCCTGGTATCAACTCTCATGGCTACTGCCCAGAAACCGCCAATGCCCGCATCTTCGCCCACGTCATTTCCGAACGCCGATGAACTCAACCAGATGGCCGCGCGCTTTGCGCCCGTAAACCTGGAAGTGGATCTCTCCAGCCTTTCCGCCGGGGACACAAAAGCGCTGGCCAAGCTGATAGAAGCCGGACGGATTGTGAACCACATTTTTATGCAGCAGTTCTGGAGCGGCGACCTGGCGCTTTACCAGAAGCTGCAGCAGGATAAGTCCGCGCTGGGCAAAGCGCGGCTGCATTATTTCTGGATCAACAAAGGCCCGTGGTCGGAAATTGACGAGCACAAGGCGTTCCTGCCCGGAGTGCCGGCGAAAAAGCCGGCCGGCGCGAATTTCTATCCGGAAGACATGACCAAGGAGGAATTTGAAGCCTGGGTGAAGACGCTCTATCCGGAATCGAAAGAGCAGGCGGAAGGCTTCTTTACGGTGATTCGCCGCGGAGCGGACAAGAAGCTGGGGGCAAATAAGCTGGGGGCAAATAAGCTAAAGATGGTCCCGTACAGCGATGAATACAAAGCTGACCTGGCCAAAGCCGCCGCGCTGCTGAAACAGGCCGCTGCGCTTACGGACAACGCGTCGCTCAAGAAGTTTCTTACCACGCGCGCCGATGCCTTCAGCTCCAACAACTATTTTGAAAGCGACATGGCGTGGATGGACCTGGACGCGCCTGTGGACGTGACGATTGGCCCGTATGAGACCTATAATGACGAGCTGTTTGGCTACAAGGCCGCGTTTGAGGCTTATATCAACGTGCGCGACGAGAAAGAGTCCGCGCGGCTGGCCTTCCTGGGCGAGCACTTGCAGGAGATAGAAAATAATCTGCCGGAAGATCCGAAGTATCGCGTGGCCAAGCTAGGAGCGGCTGCGCCCATCCGCGTGGTGAATGAGGTTTTTGCCGCCGGGGACGGCAACCATGGCGTACAGACCGCGGCTTACAACCTGCCCAATGACGATAAAGTTGTCCAGCAAAAGGGCAGCAAGCGCGTGATGCTCAAGAATATTCAGGAAGCAAAATTCAAGTCCACGCTGGAGCCGATATCGAAAGT
>DASXJO010000881.1:0-3489 GCA_036497385.1 Candidatus Angelobacter sp.
ATAATTGCGCCTTCTGCCGCGCGCTCAACCTGTTTGATGGTATCCACGGCCGGCAACCCGGCGATGGCTGCGCCGTGCCGCTCTACTTCATGAATCACGTTGGCAATAATTTCGTTGTCGACAAACGGCCGCACAGCGTCATGCACCAGCACAATGTCGTCGGGCGCAGCCTTGAGCTGTGAAAGTGCGTTAGCCACGGATTCCTGGCGATGTTCGCCGCCTTCCACTACCTTGACCTTTTCGGCCAGCTTCTCTTTTTCCAGTTGGCGGCTAAAGCGCTCCATCTCATTCTTGCGCAGCGCCACCAGAATCTGGCTGATCTGCTGGTTGCGGGCGAACACGCGCAGTGTGTGGATCACGATTGGCGTCCCGCTGATCTCAAAAAATTGTTTTGTGGGCGCGCCTTTTTTGCCGGCAGGCGCCATGCGTGTGCCAAGACCGGCCGCCGGGATAATAACTGTTACCTTCATACGGGGTGAAAAGTATAGCAACTTTGGCAACGCCTGGTTTGTGCGGATCGCAACGAGAAATTTTTAGCTTAGGCGGCGGAGCTTGGCCGCGAAGTTGGCGAATTCGGGCCAACGGAAGTGGCGTCTTCTCCGGGAAGCACTTCCCGTAGCGCCCATTCAATCCGGCGGGTTCCTTCCTGAATAATTCGTACCTGCTCCGCCTGTTCTTTCACATAAGGCGAATAGATGATGGGCTGGAGCGCATTGCGTACATGATGGTTCATCTCAGCAATCACGCGCATCTTTTCCAAAATGACTCTGTGCTGGTGGTGCTCATAGGCGAAGACCAAAAGGCCGGCAAGAACGCCGATCAGCATGTCATCGATTGCCGCGGCAACGCCGCTGACACCCCACCTGTCCAGCAGGGTTCTGAGGGTAAGGCCGAGAATAAAGATCCCGCACCCCAAGCCAAAACTATAGACAGCGCGCCGCGTGAGAGTGATGTGTTTCCTGTACATAGGGCACCAATTATTTCACAATGGTATAAAGCGTTGCCAAGGTTTCAATGCTGGAAACAGTCCTCAGATACATCCGTGATCAACAACTGCTCCGCCCCGGAGAGCGCGTTGCCATCGCGTGTTCCGGCGGCGCAGATTCGGTGGCGCTCCTTAACATTCTGGCGGAGCTAGGAGAAGAGCTTGGCATCGTGCTCTCGGTGGCCCACTTTCATCACCAGATTCGCGGCCTTGAAGCGGATGCCGACCAGCGCTTCGTCGAAGAGCTTGCCGCGCGGCTTCAATTGAATTTCTACTCGGGATCCGGAAACGTACCGCAACACGCCTCCGAGAGAAAGATCAGCCTTGAGACGGCCGCCCGCGGGTTGCGGCATCAATGGTTTGCAGAGTTGATCGGGCAAAGAACAGTGGACAAGATCGCGACAGCCCACACGCTGGACGACCAGGCGGAAACCGTGCTGATGCGAATCCTGCGCGGTACCGGCGTACGCGGACTGGCTGGAATTGCGCCGACCCACAACGAAAAGCACCTCGTCCGGCCTCTTCTTACGACTAGCCGACGTGAAGTCGAAGCGTACCTTACGGCAAAGGGCCAAGTCTGGCGCGAAGATTCGTCCAATCTGGATCTTGGTCATACGAGAAATCGCATCCGGCATACGTTGCTGCCTCTGCTTGAGCGCGAGTTCAATCCGTCGATCCTGCAAACTCTGGCCGATCTTGCGGATCTGGCGCAGGCTGAAGACGAGTATTGGAACAAGGAACTCTCCTCGTTGCTGCCCAGGCTGATTCATGAAGGTAAGCCCAGCCGTAGCGGACGCAGCTCAAGCGGCGATGCTCAGGGCATTCTGGCTCTGGATTTGTCGGATTTGCGCAGCCTGCCTCTGGCGCTCCAGCGTCAAGCCATCCATAACACCGCACTCAGGCTCGGTGTTTCACTAGAATTCAAGCATATCCAACAGCTTACGGCACTCTCAGACCATGGGAAACCAGGAGCCAAACTGGCGTTACCAGATGGTTTGGCGGCAAATCGCACCGCCCGAGAGCTCCAATTCAGCCGAAACACGCAAAAACCACCCGAAAACTATTGCTATTCCCTAACTATCCCGGGGGAAGTTACCGTGTTTGAGCTGGGAATCACCCTCCGGGCGCGGTTAATAAGTGATGGAAAACAAAAGGCTTCAAGTTATAATGGAGCAACGCTGTTACAGGCAAGCCTGCTTGGTCCCGAGTTGAAAGTAAGAAATTGGCGTGCTGGTGATAAGTTCTTTCCGGTCCACACGCAATCCCCCAAGAAAGTAAAAGAGTTGCTGCAAGCTGGTCGGCTGGGGCATGAGATTTCTCCTGCCCAGCGCAAGGCCTGGCCGGTGGTTGAAAGTGCGGGGCAAATCGTCTGGATGCGGTCTTTTCCGCCGTCTAAGGACTTTGCCAGCAATTCAGGGGACGCTGTCTTGATCGAGGAGATAAAAATGACTACCGAGGCAGGCGAGTGACCAGCGTTCAGTCTGAATATCCCAGAATTCTCTTGAGCGCTGAGCAGATCAAAAAGCGCGTACAGGAAATGGCCCGCCGGATCTCCGCTGATTTTCAGGGTAAAACGCTGCACGTTGTCGGCGTGATGGAAAACGGCTTTGTCTTTATGGCTGACTTGGTTCGAGAGCTGGATCTGGACGTGGTCTGCCAGTTTGTAAAAGCCGAGTCAAAGGAAGCGAACTCCACCACAACAGAGATATTCTTCAGCCCTGAGCTTGACGTGAAAGGCCAGCATGTTCTGCTGGTGGAAGCGCTGGTCCAGTCTGGCCTGACAAGCGAGTTCCTGATTCGGAACCTGGTAGGACGGGGCGCTGCCAGCGTAAAACTGGCTGTCCTTCTGGACAAGCAGTCAGCCCGCCGGGTGTCCCTGCAGCCCGATTACTTTGGTTTTCTCATGAATGAGAATTTTGTCGTAGGCTATGGGCTGGGGGAGCGCCATTTGGGCCGTAACCTGCCCTACATAGCCGGACGAGCTGAGGCTGGGGTAATTCCTTAAGCATGTCTTAAGCGGTTTTACTGCACCCAGAGTGGCGGGAATGGGTATAAAATCTTGGGAGTGGGAAAGTTTAAGTCCGAAACCCAGTCGTTCCGCATCTAATTGGCATAACCCGGCGTGTTCAGAGCTCGGGAACCTTTTTCATTGGAAAACGTCTGTAACGGATACGACGTCTTTAAAAGCCATGCAGGTCAGAGGATACGTGTCCTGACCGGGAAATCTAGGAGCAATCAGTGAATTCGACATTTAAAACGGTGATCTTGTGGGTGACGCTGGTAGCGGTCGCCGTCGTCCTTTGGAGAATGATTCAAGGCGGTCCGAACGCCGGCAAAGATCAGGAAATTGCCTACACCCAGTTCATGTCAGACCTGAATGACGGCAAGGTCGTGGATGTCACGATTGAAGGCAATGTGGCGCGGGGCAAGTTACGCGATGGCAGCATGTATCATTCCGTGGTTCCGGCCACAAATCCCACCCTGTTGAAGGCGCTGGACGACCA
>DASXJO010000882.1:0-4088 GCA_036497385.1 Candidatus Angelobacter sp.
AGTGATCAGCGACACGGCCAATGGCGAAGCGGAAAACAAAACTGCGCTCATCGAGGAAGTTACATACTGTTCTGCCCAGAACAGCAGAGCGTAGGGCAAAGCCATGATAGTCAGCGTCAGGAGAATGATCGCGTTCCACTCGCCGCCATGCGCTGGCCAAGGCCTCTTCTGCAACAATGCGATACCCAGCAGCAGTGCTCCGGCAGCCAGAAAGCGTACTGCCACCGCCTCAAACGGCGGCACATCGCGCACGACCACGCGTATTGCCAGCCACGTGCTGCCCCAGATCAGGCAAAGCGCAATATAGCCCAGGGTTTCCAAGCGGCCCAAAGACCCGCTCTGCTGTTTGTGTTCATCCATGGAAGCAAACAGTCTATCTGATGGCCAGACTCACACGGCGCTGCTCGGTAACGAAAAAAAGGCACGGCCTACATGGTGCCACGGCTCCGTGCCTCGTGCCTCTTTTTGATTGCTGAAAGACTTATTGCGAACTGGGTGCGTGGCTCGGCATTTGCGTAGTCGCTACATTCTTGGGCGTCGAAAGATAGCCGGTTATGGTGTTCTTGTCCACGCTGTTCACCACCACTTCAAACAGAGCTCGATCACGGCCGGTATAAAACTGCAACGGCTCATTGATCGTGCGGTCCTTCTTCTCGATCTTTTTGTCTTCTGCCAGCACGTACAGAGTGAACTTGCTCTTCTTAGGATCGGTCTTCTTGAGCTGCAGGCTCACGATCGATAAATGCGTGGGAGTTTTGTCCTTTTGCAGTGTGAACTCAAAATAATCCCGGTCGCCGCGATGCTTGAGCATCTCTAGTTCGTCATGCGACGTGGCAATCAGTTCGCTGTGCTTGTTCAAATCGCCGATGGCGTGATCCAGCTTACCTTTCGTAACGGCCAGATCGTTTTTGGTATCGCTCACGTCGGCGCTCACCTTCACCACTTCGCCCTTTACGCCTGTAACTTCATTGTTCACCGCGCCAATCTGCTGCTTGGTGGTTTCTTCATCGGCCTTCAGGCGCGTCTCGGTTTCATGCTCTTTGGCCTGGAGTTCTGTTGCTTTCCTGGTCAATTCTTTATGATTCATGCCCGCCCGGTCTGCCAGAACGTTCAGTTGGGCTTTCATTTGCGCGTTGGAGTCGGTCATCTTTTTCGTGAGTTCCGCCTGCGCCGCAATCTGCTTTTTCTCCAGGTCATTGATCCTGCCCTGCGCCTGGACCATGAAGATTACCGTTCCGACCAAATACACCACTGCAACCACCATCAGGACATTGCGCACTACCGGGCTTCCGCCATCGTGCGGCACTTCGGACATAGTTATCTCCAGTTAAAAAGCTTTGGGTTTCTGCCGATCATTGTTGAGCAGAACTGCTGCTCTGTCAATAAAAAGCCCGCTCCAATAGCCAATGTACGCCGTGGGATCGCCGCAAGCCTTCACAAACAAGGCTCTTACAGCGCGAGCACCTGAATCCTGCATCTAATAGAAGCAATGGTATTTCGCGACCGATATCCCCAAGTCATGAAGCACGTCAGGGCCTGCTCTACAAAAGTCTGGCACGCTAAGGCGCAGCCTCTCCTGAATCGACGTGTAATTTCTTTGGCGCTCGTGGTCATAGGCGTCGTGCTGCTGGGTTACGTTGCTGGGCAATACTGGGGGATGTACCGCAGCCAGCAGAATCTTGAGGCGGAATGGCAGCGCCAGGCGGCTACTGTGAGCGCCCCGGGACAAGCGCCGATTTCGCCTGACCAGTTGCTCACGCGTCTGGAAATTCCCAAGATACAGATGGACGCAATCGTGGTGGAAGGCGCTTCCCGCAAAGATTTATCTGAAGGCCCCGGCCATATGAAGCAGACCGCGCAGCCGGGCGAAACGGGAAATGCCGTCATTACGGCCCATCGCGATACTTTCTTCCGCCACATCTATGAACTCACCAAGGGCGACCAAATAAAAGTCCGCCGCAGCGGCCGGATCTTTACCTATGAAGTGACCGGCAAAAGAATCGTAATGCCGGAAGATATCAGTGTTATCAAGCAGACCAATGACCCGCAGCTCACGCTGATTACCTGCTACCCCACGTATTACATTGGCCCCGCGCCCAAGCGGCTGGTGGTTTTTTCCAAACTGGTGGATAGTGACGGCCAGCCCCCGAGTCAGGCCGCGCAGGCCCATTCCACTAGCCAATAGGCATCTACTGATTACAATAGCGATGTGAGATCCTGGGACGTCATCATTGCCGGGGCAGGCATTATCGGCGTGTCGCTCGCCCTGGAATTGCGCGAGCGCGGCGCAACTGTGCTGGTGCTCGACCGCGGAGAGCCCGGCGCTGAAGCATCTTCCGCAGCCGCTGGCATGCTGTCCGCAGCCGATCCCGAAACACCTGTCGCTTTGCACCCACTGGTTACTGCAAGCGCGCGGATGTTCTCTGCATTCGTACAGAAAGTTCAAGCTGCTGGCGGCATGCAGGTGGGTTTCCGGCGGACCGGCACCATCGCCCTTTTACAGGAGAATGCAGCGCCACGCGAGTACCGGTACGTTTCCTCCGCCGAGCTTCAACTGCTGGAACCTTCCATTCACAGCGCCGGGTGTTCTGCATTCTTTGTTCAGGAAGATAGTGTCGATCCACTGTTGCTCACGCGAGCTGCGCTGGCGGCTGCCCGGAATGCTGGTGTAGAAATCCAGGGGCACACACCGGTCACAAAGATACGCGCAGGTGGCAACTCAGTTGAGGTCGTGACCGAAAGAGATACTTTTTCTGCCGCCTCAGCCGTCGATTGCCGTGGAGCATGGTCAGGCGCACCCGTGCGTCCGCGAAAAGGACAGATGCTTTACGTCTACCCGGAAACCAGCATCGTGCAGCACGTGTTGCGCGCGCCAGATGTTTACATAGTCCCGCGCAGCTCAGGAAAAATCCTCATCGGCGCAACCGTGGAAGACCTTGGCTTTGATAAATCTGTAGATCCATCCGTAATTCGCGATCTCCAGAACGCCGCTGCAAAATATGTTCCGGCGCTCTCATCTGCTCCTGTTACCCAAAGCTGGGCAGGATTGCGCCCCGGCACGCCTGACGATCTGCCCATCCTCGGCCCAACCGATATCCCGCATGTTTTTATCGCGACAGGCCACTTTCGCAATGGCATCCTGCTTGCGCCGATTACGGCCCAGATCATGGCCGACCTTATCTTTGGTCAGCCCTCTCCTCTGGACATCGGCGACTTCTTGCCCGATCGGTTTCAAGGGACACGGAAGTAAGGCTGCGCCGGTAAACTGCGCTCTAACCCGCCCGTTCTGTGAAAGAATAGCCTTGTGGATCTTGAGTACCTGCTCATACAACTTCTGCTCAAATTGGGCGTAGCCACGGCTGTAGCCAGCGCGCTGGGCCGCTCCCATGAGTTCAAGAAGCTGCTGTTTGCCCGCCGACGCTCCCGCGAACGCAACATCCTCTTTGTTCTCTTTACCTGCATTCCCTTTGCGTTAGGCGTTTACTTTCGCTTTCGCGTAAAAAACTTCCAGTGCGCCGATCTGGGTTTTGAAGCCGCAATCCTCGTCGGCGTCTTAGGTGGGCGAGTGGCCGGTACCCTGGGCGGTTCCATCATGGCGATCCCTGCACTCTTTCATGGTGAATGGCTCACGCTTGCGGTAAACGCCGGCGCAGGAATGCTTGCCGGCTCCTTGCGCCATTTCTGCCGGAATGAAGAAGAAATTTGGACGTTCTCACCTTTCATAGACCTGAGCGTTTACCGATGGGTGAAGCGCAACCTGCGGCGTCCGCGCATTGACTGGCAAACCGCATTCTTCCTCATGATCATCGCTCTTCAGGCCGCGCGTCTGGAGTTGCATTACGCGCTGCCAAAGGAAATTTGGGCTCTTTCGATAAGCACTCCAGTCGCTTTACTGGCGGTCGTTGCCGCCACAGTGGCAACCATCGCCATTCCAATTAAAATCTGGAATCTCACGCGCATTGATATGAAGCTGGAAGAGCAGGAGCGCCTTCTCCTTGAGGCCCGTCTTGACGCGCTGCAAAGCCAGATCAATCCGCATTTTCTATTCAACACCCTGAATTCCGTCTCTTCGCTAGTGCGCTTTGATC
>DASXJO010000883.1:0-2461 GCA_036497385.1 Candidatus Angelobacter sp.
GCCGCATCCACGTCCAGTTTTTCCGCGGCGGTGATGGTCACGTCTGCTGCGATTTCCGGGGTCTTGCAGATATCCAGAATAGAATGTTTTTTGCGTACCGCGCGATATTCGGCCATGTAGCGGCCCGCCTGGCGCATCAGCCAGATCGGAGTCACGTCAACAGGTTCACAGCGGCAGGCGCGGACAAATCTTGAGTTGGGAGCGGACATTTGTTCTTTTAAATCTACCATGCTCGAACAGCATGACAAACCAGAACCTTTAACCACAGAGAGCACAAAGGAACACAGAGGAAAAGGATGGTTAGGCAATTTGGCTATCGCTAGGACAGTAATTTGATTCGAATTGATCGCGTAGCAGTGGCCGCTCTGGCAATTGTTAACTCCGAATCGAATCTCGAACCTGTTTAAATCTTTCTCTGTGTACCTCTGTGTCCTCTATGGTAAAAGTTCTTGTTTTCTCTGATCTGCTGTCTCCGGTGTAGGCGCGAAATGCTCAGCGTATGGGAACCAAACAGGCCATTCCTTCACGCTACTGCATCTGTGGAATCCGCCGCTTCTCTGTTAAAATCTATTGGTAACAGAAACTTTCCCGTCTAGATTTCCCAGAATTATTTTTTAGTCTGCGAAAAATCGTCACGGGTGAGGAGTGTGCATTTCCAGTGAAGCGTGGCAAGACAGCAGTGATCGTGGGCGCCCAGTGGGGCGATGAAGGCAAAGGCAAAATTGTCGACGTGCTGTCGCACAATTTTTCCGTGGTGGCGCGTTATGCGGGTGGGCATAACGCCGGGCACACCGTCATCATCAAAGGCAAGAAATTTGTGCTGCAATTGGTGCCTTGCGGCGTGCTGCGCAAAGGCTGCCGCTCGGTGATTGGCAATGGCGTGGTGCTTGACCCGCTGGCCTTTCTGAAGGAAGTAAAGATGCTGCGCGAGGCCGGCGTGCAGGTGGATGGAAATCTCTTTGTCTCCAACCGCGCCCATGTAATCCTGCCTTACCACCGCATGATTGAAATGGGAGCGGAGAACGCGCCCGGACGCGTGAAGATTGGCACCACGTCGCGCGGAATTGGCCCGGCGTATGAAGACAAGATGGGCCGCCGCGGACTGCGCGTAGCCGATTTGCTTGACTCCAAGCTGCTGAAATCGACAATTGAGAACGCCTGCCGCGAAAAAAATATGATCGCGCACGCGCTTTTCAATTCTGATCCACTCGATGCTGACAGCATGTACGCCGAATACGCAGAAGCCGCGAAGCAGATTGCGCCGTTTGTCGCCGATACCGCCGTCTTGCTGAACCAGGCGTTGGCAGAAGGCGGATCGGTGATGTTTGAAGGTGCGCAGGCGACGATGCTGGATATCGATCATGGAACGTATCCATTTGTAACGTCGTCAAGCTGCACCGCAGGCGGCGCGGCCACCGGGACCGGCGTACCTCCGAACGCGATCCAAAATGTGATCGGTGTGACTAAGGCTTACTGTACGCGCGTGGGCGGCGGGCCTTTTCCCAGCGAGGTTGAAGGTCCGGTTGCCGATCAGCTGCGCGCGCGCGGCAATGAATATGGAGCAGTCACAGGCCGTTCCCGCCGCTGCGGTTGGATTGACCTGCCGCTTCTCCGCTACGCCCAAATGATCAATGGCGTGAACTGGTGGGTGGTCACCAAGCTGGACGTACTTGACGTGCTGGACGAAGTTCCGGTCTGCGTGGGCTACAAGATTAAAGGCAAGAAAGTGGACTCCGCCCCCGCGCTAGCCACCGGATTTGAGCAGGTGGAACCCATTTATGAAAAGATGCCGGGCTGGAAGAAATCCACTGAAGGCGTTGCCAGCTTTGACGATCTGCCGAAGAAGGCGCAGGAATATCTCCGCTTTGTGGAGCGCGAGAGCGGAGCAAAGATCGGCATGGTCTCCACCGGCCCCGACCGCGACCAGACAATGTTGTTGCCGGAGTTCGAAGCGGAGATCATTGGTTCCTCTGAGAAAGCTGCTCCGCTGAAAGGCGCGAAGGCGAAATGATTGTGCTTAAGGTTGAGGCGCTCAGGAGGCGTGAGCAAAGCGTGAGCCTCCTGCCGAAACCCTGACGCGGAGCAAAGCGGAGCGGAAGGGTCTCAGTTGTACAAAATCTCTTAGGCAAGAAGCAAAATGATTGTGTTAAAAGTTGACATGCTGGTGAAGCCTGGTACGGAAGAGAAGTGCCGCGAATACATCAAGGTCCTGCAGGAGCATTCGCGGAAGGAACCAGGATGCCTGATGTACATCGGCCATCAGTCAACCGAAGATCCCCGAAAGTTTTTGTTCTATGAGCAATATAAGGATGCCGCGGCGCTGGAAGCCCATCGCAATGCTCCGTACTTCAAGCAGTACGTCATTGGCGGGCTGGACGCGATTATGGAGAGCCGCAGCCGTGATCTATACGAGCTGATCGACTAGTTAGGCGGGAGAAACACTCTTACATCGACTTAGACG
>DASXJO010000884.1:0-9171 GCA_036497385.1 Candidatus Angelobacter sp.
CCACCGGATAAATGCCCGGACGAAATGACTCCACCGCAAAGTACCGCAGCTTGCTTTTTACATTGAGTGGGACGGAAGTCGCAGGGTCTCCCACGGTGCTGCTCTGATCGACTGTGGCGTTGGAAGCGGTTCCCTTTTTTGCGTCCCTAGAAGGCGCTGCGGTGGATTGCGGACGAGCTTGCTGATCCTGTGCCTGCGCGGATTGTTGATCGTTCGACGATGGGGGCTGAGTTCCCTGCCCTCGCGCCTCTTGCGATAAGCAGTTAGCCATCACGAACCACAGCGCCGCAGCGACCAGCAATCTCTTTGTCATCGTGTTCCATGGTATATCACGGCGTATCAGGTTCCCATACATCGGGAGCTGGCCAACGTAGCCGGGACAAGCGGCAGCACAACTCACCAGCGCTGTTTTTCCGGGATGCGCTCACAGGCCTTCACCTCGCGCGGTTGATTTGTAAAGTCGGTAACCCAGCACTCCTCCAGGACGGAACAGTAACAGGCCTCGGCTTCAACTTTGAATCGCGCATTGCGGTCAAGCAGCTCGAAGAGCGCGGGATCGGCGTCACTGGCGCGGACAGAGAAGAAAGTCAGACTATCCCTTGCGGGCAGGGTCGTGCCTGAAGCTGTATCAATCCATACCGACCGTGGTTGCGGCAGTTTTCCCGCGGTACAGCAGCGCTCAAGCAAGTCCTTGTCGCCGGTGGCTGGCTGGCCATTCCACTTCAGCCGCATCCATTCGATGACCGCCGGCCCCGTTCCTCCATTCGCCAGGTGAAAATGGACCATTCTTATGTTGTTCTGCATATTGCCTGTGCTGTAGCGCAAAATGGGCAGCGTGGAGGCCTTCACCTGCTTCTCATTGGCGGCGACGAGCTGCTCCATCGTGCGTCCGTGATGGATGGAGACGACCAGCGAGACGACAGAGATAAAGATGGCTGATCCGGCAAGGATGAGGTCGAGCCATTTGATGCCGGTGTGATGCCCGTGCGAATGGCCTTCGTGTTCAATCATCGGGTACCGTCCTTCAAAGCAGCAAAGATGATAAATGGTTTCCGAATTTTCAAGGAACGTTCTTTAACTTGCCGCCTGCCCCATGGTTCCTTAGTTGTTTCTTTCCTCCACCACACTGTGGGTGCCCCATCCTTTGCGTCCGGGAAACTAGTGTGGAATTGGCAAATCTGAGTGCGGACGCAAAGGGTGGGTACAAGTTAAGCTTCGATCTTTACGAGCCCATCTTCTCCCAGAGCGTAATACCGGTAACTGCTCCATCGCCACTTTTCGGGTGAATCAACCAGACCGCGCTTTACTGGATTCCAATGAATATAGTCCAGCTTCTCAGCGACTTTCTTCTGGCTGAAGACGTTGAAGTCATAAGAGCGGGGATACCAGAAAGGCGGCGGAGCGGCGTCTTCTGGGAAACGAGAGCGGCCTCGGGCAAGGCTTCGGCGTGCCATGCGTTGCTTTAGGACCTGCATGGTCACGGCAACGCTTCTTTCGTCGGGCTCACCGATGAGCAAATGAATATGCTCCGGCATGACCACGTAGCCAACCACATGGAATTCATATTTCTGCCTGACTTCTTCAAAGATCTTCAAGAACAGATCTCGGCGCGACGCAGATCCGAGAAACGGTTGCCGCTGGTAACAGCTACAGGTGATGTAGTGGAGATCGCCACCTCCGTAGAACCTGCGCAGTCCTTTCGGCATGGAGAAGAATTCTAATACTTGGTGGGGCGTGAGAGGTTTGAGATTTTGTAAACCGACACTTTTCGGCCGCAATCGGTCAGATAAGTCGAAGAGATTGTGAGCCGCAAAGATGGGGCACCCACATTTTGTGTCGGGGATGAATGTGAGGGTTGGGACTTTGTAAACCCACCCTTTGCGGCGCACTCGGTCGCGTACGTGAAACGGAGATGTGAGCCGCAAAGGATGGGGCACCCACGGTGTGGTGAGGGACGGTAATGTTTACGGAGGGTTTAGTTAGGGACGGTTTAGGCGGGCGTAGAAAAAAGCAGCTGGATTCGGCTTTTTCAATGGAATGGCGGCACCACAAGAGCATTGGAAAAAAGTTGCGGTACATGTCCAAGTTCGCGGCGATTTTCTCAGTGTCTGATAACACGCAGTTGATGTGCACTCAGCCGATTCGGAATTTGCTGATGGCAAGCGTGTAAGTCTTTCCAGCTCTGCTGCTTACATCTTTTCACAATGTAAATTGTTATCAGACATGGCCAATGGCCTATTTCGCTATTGATTCGCAAATGAATCTGAACTAAAGTTGATTACTTTTGCCTGATTCAGATCTGGAGCAGTGTCTAGTGTCTGACGAAAGGCGGGAAAGAGGACAGGAATTATGGCGCAGGAAGAAGCACTCAGCATTCAGCCATCAGAAGAAGCACTCAGCAGTCAGCATACAGCAATCAGCCAAGACCAAAACCAGGATCAAAAGCAAGAGCAAAGGCAAAACCGTCTCACCCCTGAGCAGCAGGCCGAGGCGCTGGTACGCAGAATAGGCGAGACCTGTGATGAGTTGGAAAGGCTGGCGAAGGAAAATCCTGACGTGGTGGGGCGGGTGACGCGGGGCGCGAAGGAACCCCAAGACAGTTATCTGCGGCTGAAATCAAGGCTGGAGCTGGCGGATGCGATGCCGCGCTGCCGGTGGATCAAGCAAGGCGGGACCACATGCGGGTCACCGCAGATGAAGAACCATATCTACTGCTTTGCCCACATACAGATGGCAGAAGCGCAGGCCCTAGCGCTGAGGCTGCCGCCTCCGGAGGACGCCAACGCGATCCAGGTGGGATTGATGCGGATACAGAAGGCGCTGATTGAGGACACGATCACGACGAGGAAAGCGGGACTGCTGCTGTATTCCATGCAGCTGGCGCTGACCAACGTTGGCCAGACCACCTTTGGGCAGGCGAAAGACGAGGATCTGGTGCTGGAAACGGTGGATGCGGAAGAGGCAATCAGCGAAAAAGCACTCAGCAGTCAGACATCAGCATTCAGTGGCAGGCAAAACCAACACCAAAATCAAAGGCCTTTTACCGCAAAGGACGCAGAGGACGCAACGGAGAACGGCGAAAGGCAAAATCGACGGCAAAACCAAAATCTTTTTACCACAAAGGACGCAGAGAACGCAGAGGGGAGCAGCAAAAAGCAAAACCAAAACCAAAACCAAGACCAAAACCAAAGGCCTTTTACCGCAGAGGACGCGAAGAACGCAACAGAAAATCAAGACTTACCGATAAAAACTGATGACACTGACAGGAAAAGCATACCGCAGATGCACGCGGATAGACGCGGAGTGCAGCAAAGGACAAAGCAGATTGAATGGAAGCCTTCACCGGACATGTACAGGATGGACACGCGGGAAGGGCGGGAGGCTTACGAGGCCAGTCTTCGGACAAAGACTGAACCGCGACCGTGCGCAGAAGGAAGACCTCCGCAGCCGGGGATCGTACCTGATGATCGTGAAACCCACGCCGTTCTGGGATGAGCTGGAATGCGGTGGGATCCCCGGGGGAGGGGGAGGGCGGAAAGATCGGGTGATCCGGTGATCGGGGCATCCGGTGATCGGAAAACCTTAAATCACCGCGGAGATGCGAAGCGCAGAGGAAAACCGAGATCGGGACATAGTGGGCTTCGCTGATTTAGGTAATCATCGCGGTCGCACGGAGTTGGAAAGCAAGCTGGGCTGAAGGATTACAATTTCGGTATCGGCAAATGCCAGGAGCAGCCATGACCAAAGACGAGATCCTAAAAAAGCACAAGCAGTATCTCTTCCCTTCAGTCTTTACCTATTACTCTGATCCGCTGGTGACGGACCGCGCCAGCATGCAGCACCTGTGGGACGTGGAGGGAAACAAATATTTGGATTTCTTTGGCGGGATTGTGACCATCTCCGTGGGGCACGCCAACCCGCGCGTGACCAGCAAGATCAAGGAGCAGGTGGACCGGTTGCAGCATGCGTCGACGGTGTTCCCCAATGAAGCGGTGGTGGCGCTGGCGGAAAAGATTGCGCAGATCACTCCGGGCGAGATCAGCCAGAGTTTTTTTAGCAACAGCGGCACTGAAGCGAATGAGTTTGCCGTGCAGTTGGCGCGCCTGTTTACCGGTCGCTTTGAAATTGTTGCCCTGCGGCAAGGCTATAGCGGACGCTCACAGCTGGCGCAGTCAATGACGGCGCACAATACCTGGCGAAAATCGCTGCCGGTGCCGGCGCCGGGCGTGGTGCATGCGATGAATGCGTATTGCTATCGCTGTCCGCTGGGCAAGACGTATCCCAGCTGCGAAGTGGCTTGCGCAAAAGATGTTGAAGCGGTGATTCAGACTTCCACCTCCGGGCAGATTGCGGCGTTCTTTGCCGAGCCCATCCAGGGCGTGGGCGGATTCATTACGCCGCCGAAAGAATATTTCAAGATCGTTTTCAAGATTGTGAAGGATTATGGCGGGTTGTTTATCTCCGACGAAGTGCAGACCGGCTGGGGGCGCACCGGCAAACGCTGGTTTGGGATTGAACAATGGGAAGTTACGCCGGACATTATTACTGCCGCCAAGGGACTGGCGAACGGCGTGCCGGTGGGACTTACGGCGACGCGTCCGGAGATTGCGGCGAGCTTCAAGGGCTTGCATATCTCGACGTTTGGCGGAAATCCGGTGACGTCAGTGGCGGCCAAAGCGACGATTGAGGTGATTGAAGAAGATCGCCTGATGGAAAATGCCGATACGGTTGGCCGCTATTTTCGCGATGGGCTCGAAGCGCTGAAAGAAAAACATGATCTCATTGGCGATGTCCGCGGCATGGGCCTGTTGCAGGCGATTGAGCTGGTGAAAAATCGCACGACCAAAGAGCCAGCACCGGAAGCTACAAACCAGTTCATGGAGCAGTGCCGCAAAGGCGGCTTGATCGTAGGCAAAGGCGGCTTGTTCGGAAACGTGATTCGCACTTCTCCGCCGCTGAATATTTCCAAAGGCGATGTGGACGAAGCTATCCGGATTATGGACCAGGCGTTTACGGCCATGTCACCGCAGATGATGGGAGCGGCGAGAGGCTAGAACAAAGATCGGGTGATCGCGCGTGATCGGGAGATCGGGTGATCGGAAAACCGAAAATCTACATGGCAAAAGAAGAAACGAAGAAGTGAGCTAATGCAGAGCTTTTAGTCTAGTAACCGCTTCTTGCGATCACCAGATCACCAGATCACCAGATGCTTTAATCGCCCATCGCAGCTTGTGCGTCGATGCGAGTCGGCAAGCTCGGCCCGTGGTTTGCTATCTGGGAAAAGGCTGCCACCGCAACCGGCACCGGATGTTCCCAGTCATAACCCTCTTCGCCATGTTGCGAGAGATCGAGACCCTGGATTTCATGATGCTCCGGCACACGCAGACCAATGACTACATCGACGAGTTTAAGAATCGCCAGCGTTCCCACTACGGCCAACGCCGCGGCAATGCCAACTCCGATGGCCTGGTTCACGAACTGATGTGTGTTCCCTTCCAGCGCGCCGGAGGCGAGCACGCGTCCGCTGGCATCTTTAAAGATGGGATTCACGGCACTGCTGGCGAAGACGCCGGTGAGCAACGCGCCCAGAGTTCCGCCTGCACCATGAATGCCGAAGGCATCGAGCGAGTCGTCATAACCGAAGCGCGCTTTAACATGAGCAACCATCAGATAGCAGAAGACGCCGGCGATTGCGCCAATGCCAAGAGCAGCCATCGGCGTGACAAAACCTCCCGCGGGCGTAATGGCGACCAATCCCGCCACCGCGCCGGAGATCGCACCGAGCGCGCTAGGCTTGCCGTTGCGAAGCCACTCGGCAGCCACCCATCCGATGACGGCAGTGGCGGCGGCGAAATGAGTCGCAACAAAAGCGCTGGTGGCCAGGCTGCCCGCGCTGAGCGCACTGCCCGCATTGAAACCGAACCATCCTACCCAGAGCAGGCACGCGCCAATAAAACTCAGCACCATGCTGTGCGGCGGCATGGCCTGTCGCGAATAGCCGATGCGGTGGCCAAGATACAACGCACAGACCAGCGCGGAAACTCCGGAAGTGACGTGAACCACGGTCCCGCCGGCGAAGTCGAGCATGGGGAAACGTCCGCCGAGCGCGGCGTTCAGCAGGCCGCCTTTTCCCCAGACCATGTGGGCCATGGGGCTATAAACAAAGGCCGACCACAGGATCATGAAAACCACCATGGCGTTGAATTTCATCCGCTCAGCAAAAGCTCCTGTGATCAACGCCGGTGTGATGATGGCAAACATGAGCTGATAGATCATGAAAGTTTGCGCGGGGATGGTGGCAGCGTAGTCGGCGTCAGGCTGCGTGCCTACGCCATGCAGAAAAAGATTGTGCAATCCACCGATAAAACTGTTTCCTTCGCCGAAAGACAGGCTATAACCAACGATGGCCCACACGACCGTCACCACGGCCATCAGGGCAAAGCTCTGCATCATGGTGGCCAGAACGTTTTTCTTACGCACCAGGCCGCCATAGAAAAGCGCCAGCCCCGGGCCGGTCATCAGCAGGACGAGCGCCGAGCTCATCAGCATCCAGGCATTATCGGCGGAACCTTTGGAGTCGGCGATCTGTTGTTCCAGTTTGGCGATGCGGTCACTTTGTGCGTCCGTGTGGGTGGACGCAGCCGACTGCGCCAGCAGAACAAGGGGCGAGCACAAGAGAAACAAAGCCAATACACCGCGCAGGAACTTTGACATATGTTGTTCAGCTCCATTGTTGTTCGACTCAAGGGGCCGCAAAGGAATCGGCTTGAGAGACACTCTAGCGAGTGCGCGTCGCGGAGGGAAATCGAAAAAATTTATGGACGCTATAAGATGTTTGCTCTTGCAAGTAGCTGATTTATGAAAAACGGGCGTGGAAAATAGACAGCCAGCTCAGGCGTTCTCTTTTGAAAGAAATTAAAGCAGTCGCCAGCGTTCTCAACTAGTAAACTGCCAATAATACAATTGCTGCGCGAACACGGTTACTATTGATCGATCATGCTACCTGGAGTGTTTGATTTGCGCCGACGCAAGCCGCAAGCCGCTGAACCAGACCACCTTCTTGACCACTTGAATAAGGTCGAGCGGGACCTGCAGAAATGGATTGGCAGCTCACCAAAAAACGCGGCCCTATTCCGGCGCGATCCACTGGGCGCAATGCGCGCTGCCGGGCTTAACCTTGAAGATGACATCATGCTTGAGCTTGAGATGATCACCAAGTCCATTGCTAAAAAGCTGAAATGAGATTTCCGCTGGATTTTTCGCCGCTTCAGATTTCTGTGATTTAATCCGCTATGCCGCAAAAACCTGACTATGGGATTGACGCTCCGGGCGTTGTCCGCAACCTGCTGGTGATTGGCGCCGCGCTCATCATCTCAGGCATTGTGGTTCCCACTATTCACCTTGGCAACGTAACAATCCTGTGGAACCGGAGCGCCATCTGGCCCGGAGCATCATGCCTGGTCGGCGGTCTTCTGATGGTGATTTATGCCAAATGGGGCAAGTTTCGCCATCGTGACATGATGCTCAACATGCTGCGCTGGCGCGGCGACGAGCGCGTGCTTGACGTAGGCACCGGACGCGGCTTGCTGCTGATCGGCGCTGCCCGAAGGCTGACATCCGGCAGTGCGACAGGCATCGATGTTTGGAGCACCAAGGATCTTTCTGGAAACTCGCTGCAGCGCACGCAAGCCAATATTGACGTTGAAGGCGTCGGCGACAAGGTGGACCTAAAGAGTGATGACGCGCGTAAGCTCAGCTTCCCCGATGCCACGTTTGACGTGATTCTTTCCAATCTTTGCATCCACAATATTCCTGAGGCCGAAGGCCGTGCTCAGGCGTGCCGTGAAATTGCACGCGTGCTCAAGCCCGGCGGTATCGCGCTGATTTCAGATTTCATTAATACCGGCACTTATCAAAAGATATTCGCAAGCTGCGGGCTCAAGGTGAGCCGCACACAAATCAATCCTCTTACGTTTCCCTGGTTGAGAGTGGTTACGGCTGAAAAGCCCTGATTCTTGCCGACCTTCTCGACTTGTAGCTGCAGAATTATCGGCCGGTTTGAAATGATTCCGCAACGGAAGGCAGGCCTTCCACGCGTCCGCCGATAATTGCCTGAAATTCTTGCAGCAGCTCGGTGTGAAGAAATGTATTGCTGCCCAGCACTTCACGGCTATCAATATTGAAAGGCCCGCCGGTAAAGTTGGTGACTGTGCCGCCCGCCTCTTGCACCAGCAGAACGCCCGCGGCGGTGTCCCAGGAGTTGAGATTGAATTCCCAGTAGGCATCATAGCGGCCGCACGCGAGGTAACAAAGATCAAGCGCTGCCGATCCGGCGCGGCGCACGCCATGCGATCGCAAAGTAATCTGGTGATAAAAGTGGATGTTCGGGTTCTTGTGCCGTTTGCGGCTGGGAAAGCCCGTCGCCACAAGGCTCTCTTTCAACTTTGCAACGGAAGAGACATGGATCGCGCGGTCATTCAGGAAAGAACCACCCTCTTTTACCGCGGCAAACATCTCGTCGCGCGTTGGATCATAAACCACGCCGGCGATTCTCTCTCCTTTGTATTCAAGCGCCATGGAAACGCAAAACACGGGATACCTGTGCGCGAAATTCGTGGTGCCGTCCAGCGGATCAATGTGCCAGCGAAAATCGCTGCCGGTCTCGCGACGGCTACCTTCCTCGCTGATCAAATCATGCTCAGGCCACTGCTTGCGGATACGCTCCACGATCAATTGCTCTGAAGCCCGATCAGCTTTCGTTACCAGATCGGCATCGCCCTTATATTCAATGGAAACTTTACCGAAAAATGACATGAGCAGAGCGCCAGCCTCACGGGCCAGTTCCTGCATAGCATGGATGTAGTCTTCCTTCGGGGACATCAGCGGGCGCGGCGCCCGGTATCTTCCGCAATATACATAATTTCGTGCTTGAAGATGAACAAATTGGGCGAGCCTTCGCGGGTAAGGCGGATCATGCCAATATCGTAATACTCAATCCAGCCGTGCAGCGCTTCTCCGCAGACAAGTTTCACGGTGACGGGCGTCTGTTTCTCACCCAAAGCTTTCAGGTAAGAGGACTCCATACCGGTATCGTCCGGAGGCGGAGTTTTGGTGGTCTTTTTGGCAAAGGCTGGTGCGGCGGCTCGGAACGACATGCTCAGTATTGTAGCC
>DASXJO010000885.1:0-4004 GCA_036497385.1 Candidatus Angelobacter sp.
GCAGCTGAACTCAGGCAGCGCTAGTTGGAAATATCACTCTCATTTCACATGGGATGCTGCACAGCTCGCCACTCAATCGGCTGGCCCGGCAAATAGAATTAGATTTCCATCAGGATCACGGATAATAAAAGTTCTGGCGCCCCAAGGCTCCTTCTGTAGCGTTTGGTGAAAGCGCACTCCCGCAGCCTGGTAACTCAGAAAGAGTTCTTTGATCTCGTCTGCAGTAGCGACGGTGAGCGAAGCGGAAAGCAAATGCTCGCGCTCCCGAATATCGCCAGCGAACACAGGTTCGTCTACCACCCTTAAAGCAAGCCGAGCTTGGTCGCGGCTCACCTGCCCATAGAATGCCGGATCGCCATAGACGAAATCGACCATGAAGCCGAGCTTACGCGTATAGAAATCGCACGTTGCTTTAATGTCGGCAACGAATAGTTGTGCGGAGGTTGAATTAAGAATCGGACGTGACTCAGTATCTCCGGCTTCATGAGACATGGCATGGGCTCCTGATTATTCCCCTTGAGGATTTCGCATCTTAATATTACTGATGAGGAATTACACATGCCAGAAGCCAAGCCGGTTGATGAGAAAATTCAGAAAGTCATCGATAAAGCCCTATACGCGAACGGCAATCCCGCCGCGCAAAAAGCCAGGAACTTCCTGAATGGCACATGGCTGGGCGAACCGCTCCATGTGGTGCTTACGGATGTGCCTATCGGCGCCTGGACGGTAGCCATGGTTTTTGACGCTTTAGAGATGATCAACAGCCGCTATGAGTTCGCTCTCGCCGCGGACACGTCCGTGGCCATAGGACTTGCCGGCGCTGCCGGTGCGGCAATCACCGGAGTAACCGATTGGTCTGACGTTGATCCTCCAGCCCGCCGCCTCGGATTGATTCATGGGCTTCTCAATGTAGGTGCTACCGCGCTTTTTGTCACTTCGCTGATTATGCGCAAGAAGAAGGCGCGCAATGAGGGCCGGGGATTTTCTGCCCTGGGTTATGCCTTGATGTCATTCTCCGCCCACCTCGGCGGCAAGCTGGTCTATGAACATCGAGTAGGCGTGGATCGGACATCAGGAGCAACCTTCCCGGAAAATTTCACGGCGGTGTTGCCTGAATCCAATTTGCCGGACAACACACCCACCCGTGCGATGTACCAGGGCACGCCCATTCTGCTTGTTCGTCGCGGGGCGCGTCTCTTTGCCCTGGCAGAGACCTGCTCCCATTTTAGCGGGCCGCTCTCTGAAGGCAAATTAGATGGAGAGAGCATTGTTTGTCCCTACCACGCGTCTCGTTTTGCCCTGGAAGATGGCCGTGTGCTTGACGGGCCAGCGGTGCATCCCCAGCCTTGCCTTGAGGTAAGAGCACGTGATGGGCAAATAGAAGTACGCAGACCGCAGTCTAAGCGCTAGACTGTTAGCGCTCTGAGGAACATTCATGCCTCCCACACTTGCAAACGGCAAGATCTGCTACGTCGAAATCCCGGCCACGGACATTGCGCGTTCAGCCGAGTTCTATAAACGCGTTTTTGGATGGAATATCCGTATGCGCGCCAATGGCAGCACCGCGTTTGACGATACTACGGGCCAGGTAAGCGGATCATGGGTGCTTAAGCGGCCGCCGTCGCCACAGCCGGGACTTCTGATTTATGTGATGGTGGACAGCGTCGCCGCGACGATTGAGTTAATCAAAGCCAACGGATGCGAGATCGTGCAGCCTATCGGGGCCGATGCCCCTGAGATCACCGCGCGTTTTCGCGATCCGGGAGGAAATGTGATCGGACTTTACCAGGAGCCATCCTGAAGGCGCAGATAAGAGCCGAGGCGCTCAAAATAAACTGAGGACGCAGATTTTATTCAGCGTCCTCAGGTAATCCGTCTCGCTACCCGACTTTACGGCAGATGATCCAGGTAACATGCTCCAGTTGTTATCTGGTCGGGCGGTGTGGGCGGCGTTTTCCAGGGCACAGCGTTGAAATCAAAGAACTCGGTCATATCCATCTGTGCCTGGTCGCGTGCAGTGAGCGCCGGCAGGTGGAACCGGGTTTCAATCAGCTTCAACGTGGCGGTGTAGTCAGCCACCGTATGAGAGACAAAGTTCTTTTTGGCAAACGGTGAGATCACCACCAGCGGAAGGCGAAAACCCGTGTACTGGAAGTTGCATGTTGGGCTGGGGTTGATGCTGCCATCAGTGTTCAGGCAAACGTCGCCATGGCGGAGGTCCTTGGGCGCGATGCCATCAGGGCTGACGGCCGGCTGCGGCGAAACATGATCATAGAACCCGCCGAACTCGTCCCACGTAAGAATAAAGATTGAGTCCTTCCATGACGGGCTTTTCATCAATCCATTGATCAGGCTGGCCACGAATTTGGCGCCGGTCTGAACATCATTGGGGCCGCTGCCAATGTCTGTGGGATGTTCGTCCAAACCCTCCGCGGATGCGGGTTCAATATAGACGACCTGAGGCAGCGTGCCATTGTTGGCATCTGTGAGGAACTGGTCCACCGGGACCATATTTTGTGGCTCGTTTTTCACGATGGTGGGCGCATAGGTAAACTGCGCAAGGTAACTCTGCCCCATCAGGCATTGCGCTGTGGTGCAAGGCGAAGTCACATTCAAAGGATGAACGTAATCTTTCCATGTAATGTGATTCTCGTCCAGCAGTTGGACGATCGGCTTGGCCGTAAGCGCTCCGGTGGTTGCGTCCAGCGGATAGGCATGGCCTTGCGATGTGGCGGCGAGCATGTACTCGCGGTTGATCTGGGTCCGGGACATCACGGGCGAGAACCAGCGGTCTGACGTCGCAAAATTCGAGGCCATGAAGTAGTAATAGTTCAGGCTGTCGCCGGTGTAGAAGCCCATCGCGCGTGAACCTGTCACGTCATTGATAGGACCTTCATGCCCCGCAGTCTCGGCGAACCCATCACCTACAAATGTCGTGGAAATTGAATCATGCCTATTGAAATCCACGTGGCTCTCATTCCATGACGGGCTTGGATTCTCCACGCACATGGTATTCAGCGAGAAAGCGGTAATGGTGGGCGCTGGTCCGCCACCGGCCGGCGGATCCCCGACATTCGAGGCGGTGCCCGGCATTCCGTCCAGCGTGGTTCCATTGGTGGCTTGTGGATAGCCGTTTTTCTGCCAGTACTGCATCAGGTAGCCAAAGTAATGATCGAAAGACCGGTTCTCCTGGGCAAGGATGATGATGTGATTGACTGAATTCTCAAGAGTGGCAGTTGCAACAGCCACGGGTGTAGGTGTAGGCGAAGCGGATGGAGCAACGGCAGAACTTCCACCGGAAACTCCTCCACAACCGGAAAGTGAAATCAGAACAACGAGGCAGGCAAGAGAGCAGAACAGCCTATTCATCTGAGGACCCCACAACATTAACCATTGCGATGTGAATTCCAGAGCTCCGGGTTGTCCTGAGCTGCTGCTGGATATATTCGTAAAACGATTTAGTAGAGAGAACTAAGAGAAAGCTCTCTCTGAAAAAGTGAAGCCGCAAAACGTGCGGAGGTCTTCAGCGTCAGACAACTACTTTTTCAGATGTGCAACTCTGCACATTTCGGATTTATAGATGTGCGATTTTGAGCGTTTCATCCCAGAGGCGTTGCGCTTTGGCATCGTCCTGCGCTTCACGGTTAGGGGTCGCGGGCCTGCACTTGTGAAAATATTCACCGGTCACAGTGGCCACCTCAGGCGATGAGGCCAGGTAAACCAGAGTCTCCGCTCCCTCCTCTGGCGTGAGAGCAAAACGCTTGGCTATGCCGATGCCGAACCCTATGAGGCCACCGGTTTGGTCGCCAAAGCGCGTCGAAACGAAACCAGGATGGAGCGAGTTTGCAGTCACGCCGGTACCAGCAAGCTTTCGCGCCAGTTCACGCGTATAGAGAATGTTCATCAGCTTGGAGCGGGCATAGACCTTGAATGCAGGCCCGCCATAGCGCAATACATCCCACAGATTAGATCGATACGCTTTTTCCGATTGCAGGTCATCAAAG
>DASXJO010000886.1:0-10070 GCA_036497385.1 Candidatus Angelobacter sp.
TTTTCCGGTTGGTCCGTTATGTTCTTGATCTCAAGCGGAATGGGCACACTGTGCCCCAGGTTCTTCTCGAGCAGCCCCAGATAAAAGCTATGAACGACTTTTAAATCTTGCAGTTCCTTAAGGGAATCCTGGACCAACGTAAATACTCCTGCCCCTATGGTTTCGTGTCAAAAAAATGGCGTGGGGGTGAGCAGCCGGAAATTCCCGTTAGTTTAAACCACCTTCATCTGGGGAAACAATCGGGTACTCCCTTAAGGCAACAGCGGTTTAACCGTAAGTCCATGATTCCATTAGACATCGATGAAAGTACTTTGGTGAGGGTTCATTTGCCGCCCAGCAGCATTTTGGCGATCGTCTGCAATTGCATGTTGGAAGTTCCTTCATAGATTTTCCCGATTTTGGCGTCGCGATAATATTTTTCCACAGGATAATCCTTGGTGAATCCATAGCCGCCGTAAATTTCCACGGCAAGGGAAGCGACGCGCTCCGCCACCTGTGACGCAAACAACTTTGTCATGGCGGCTTCTTTCACGAAATTCATTCCTGCATCTTTCATGCGCGCCGCGTTGTAAACCAGCATTTTTACGGCTTCAATTTCGGTCGCCATCTGTGCAAGTTGGAACTGGATGCCTTGAAAATCTGAGATGCTCTTGCCGAATTGTTTGCGCTCCTGCGAATACTTGAGCGCGCTTTCCCAGGCTCCGCGAGCCAGACCGAGCATCTGCGCGCCAATGCCGATACGCCCTTCATTCAGCGTTTCAATGGCAATCTTGTATCCCTTGCCGACCTCGCCCAGGACATTTTCTTTGGGTACGCGGCAATCTTCCAAAATCAATTCACAGGTGCTGGAAGCGCGGATTCCCAACTTATCTTCCTTTTTGCCGACGGTGAACCCAGGAAAATCCTTCTCAATGATGAAAGCAGTGATGCTTTTGTATCCAGCCGCCGGATCCAGCGTGGCAAACAGGATGAATATGCCTGCCTCTTTACCATTGGTGATCCACAGCTTGCGGCCATTCAGGACATACTCGCTGCCCTTGAGCTGCGCGCGCGTCTGCATGGCGAAGGCATCCGAACCAGAGGAGGCTTCACTCAAGGCATAAGCGCCCACGGTGTTGCTCGTCATTTTCGGCAGAAAACGGCGCTTCTGGTCTTCATTTGTCCAACGCAGCAGCGCGTTGTTAACCAGGGTGTTCTGCACGTCAACAATTACGCCGGCAGAAGCATCGACGCGGGAAATTTCTTCCACCGCCAGGATCGCCTCAAAGAATTTCCCCCCAGCTCCGCCGTATTGCTCAGGAACTTCTATGCCCATGAGCCCAAGCTGAAAGAACTGCTCGATCAGGTCGCGATCAAAGACACCTTTTTCGTCCATCTCACGGACTTTAGGGCGAAGCGCCTGGTCGGCGAACTGGCGCACGTTGTCACGAAAGAGAATTTCGTCTTCAGTTAACGCGACCAGCGGCTGCGGTGTAGGAGCGATCTGGGTGGAAGTCTGGGACATAAGATGATCCTTTAAGAGACTTGAGCGAAACTTAAAATTGTATCATCGGGAAAGGGCAGTCGGTATTCAGCACTTGGCAGTCAGCCTTGATACTGTGCTGATGAAAATGCAAAAGCCTTGAAACACGGAGGAAAGGAGTAAACGGAGGAATTGAGGAAAAAGGAAAAACGCCTCCGCTACCTCCGTTCCTCCGTGTTGCAAAGGTTTGATGATATTCGCGAGTCCGCTATAGGCTTAAGGCTGAGCGCTGACTGCTGAATGCTGATTGCTGATCGCTTCGCACTTGACTGCATCCGGCCTGAGACCGTTTAATGCCAAGCATGCGCGTAGCCTTTTTAGGTCTTGGAATTATGGGCCGGCCCATGGCCGCCAATCTGGTGAAAGCCGGACATGAAGTTACGGTCTGGAACCGTACGCCCCGTGATGTTGAGGGGGCAACAACTGCAGCCACGCCTGCTGAAGCTGCCAAAGACAAAGACGCCGTATGGGTGTGCGTCTCTGATACCAAGGCAGTGCAGGCCGTGTTGTTTGGCCCGGGCGGCGCGATTGAAGGCCTGACCAGCGGAACAGTTGTCGTCGACTCCAGCACCATCTCGCCTTCCGCCAGCCTGCTTTTCATGGAAGGTCTCCAGGAAAAAGGTTGTGAGTTTCTTGACGCGCCCGTTACCGGTTCAAAGACCGGTGCGGAGAACGGCCAGCTGATTTTTATGATTGGCGGTGCGCCGCACAATATCGAGCGCGTTGAACCGCTGCTGCGCGCCATGGGAAAGAAAGTGATCCACATGGGCGACAACGGCAAAGGGCTTTCCGCCAAGCTGGCGCAGAACATGAACATCGTGTTTATCTATGAAGGGCTATGCGAAAGCTTGACGCTGGCCAAGAAGCTGGGCGTGCCTGCGGAAAAAATGTTCGAGCTGATTGAGGCGTCAATGATCCGCTCCGGCGTGGCGGAATACAAAAAGCCATTCATCCTCAACCAGGACTACTCTCCCAATTTCCCGCTCAAGCTGATGCATAAAGACATGCACCTGATGATGGATGCAGCAAAAGAAAACGGCGTCGATCTGCCGGGACTGATCAAGATCGACGAAATCTATGAAGAGGCCAGCAAGGATGGCCACGATGATCTGGATTACGCGGCGACGATCATGTTGCTGGAAGAGAGAGCAGGATTGAGGTTGAAAGGGAAGCAATCGTAAACTCACATTTGGGGTGTGGGTGCAAATCGTCCCTCCACTGGCTCCATCTTCAACATCTTTCGCGCCAACTTGCCGATCAGCGGATAGTCTGCCCACTCGCCGCGCCCTGCTTTGATGGCGTAAAGAATTGCAATTATCAGCGTACCTACCCACAACGCCATAAAGCCGAGCCACGCCACAGGCATCAATAAGAACAGCGCTATCGGAAGCTCAGTAGGCCTGCCGCCGGTTTGGTGAGCAACTGTCGTGAGGATTGTGGCAAACCAGAGCACCATTAATATGATCACGATAATGGTGTGAACGATTTGCAAAAGCAGCGCCTGCAATGCATGAAATGAAACAAAGCGCGACTGTCGCCGGATGAGGAAGATGATCAGCGGGGCGATCCATGAGCCAATGAGCTGCAAGGCATGGGCCAAGGTTGCCATAGTCCGTTCATCCGGTGTGGTATCAAGCCAAGTTATCTGCGTGGGTTGGTCCATCAAGTTTTCCCCGATTCTCGCCTACACGGCTCCCGCAAGACGCGAGCGCAGTTCTCTGCAAAGAGCTGCTACGTTCCGCTATCCAGCGCCGACGATCACAACATCCGGCACGTCTGAAGGATAACCTTAGCGCAGGGCACTCATTGGTTGTTCTAAAATTTGCAATGGAATGAGCGACTACTTTGCCACGATGTGAGAGAGCTCGCAAGATGCATATTTCTTGCTGCAAAGGATCGAAAAGTCGCCGGCTGAGCTGTATGAAAAGCCAAGCCGGCGCGCGATGCTGAGACTTACAGCGAACGAAGGAAGTTCACTAGATCTTGTTGCTGTTGCTGGGTGAGGCCGTTGAAAGCGTTGATGACCTGCGTAGCTTCAGAGCAGACCTGCCCTGTGGCGCACGGGCCGGCATGCAACTCAATGGCGGCAACAATGTCACTGGTGCTGCCGTTATGCAGGAAGAAAATCCGCTGTCCAGCGCCCCAAAGTGGCGCGGTGCGGAATTCGTCGCTTCCCGCGACACCCTGACTGATGCCATCGGCCAGTCCCGGACCCATGTGATGCAGCGCGAAGTCTGAGAATGGATGGAACTCCACCTGGCTCAGGGGAGTCAGGTTGGACTTGGCAGTGTGCAGCGAATCGGTGTGGCACAGCACGCAGCCGATGCCTGTGTTGGGATTCCCGCCCGATGCGGTTAGAACGACCGTGCCAAACAGTGCCTTGCCACGTACCGCGGATGCGCCAAGTGTCTGGCAGCTGTTTTGGCTGGTGAAGAAATCACACGGCTGGGCCGGCGCATTGAGCCGCATGAAGATGGTGAAATTTTCGATCAGAGATGAAATCTGGCTGGCATCGTCACCCGCGTTGCTCCCGGTAGGGATGATGACATGCGTGTTGTCTTCCGGAGTAGCGTTGGTCGCGCATCCGCTATTGCTTCTTTCGTTGGTGAAAAGCTCGTTGGTGATGCCCATCTCGACATTGGAAGCTTCGCCGGAGAACATCAGCATGGATTTGTTCTGCGCTTTCCAGCCAAACTTGGTGATGGTGCCGTCATTGCCGCTGGTGTTGAAGCGACCTTTTATTCCCAAAGAGCTTTTGACCGTACCCTGAGCGGCCAGATTATTTTTCAAAATGTCTTCTGACGCGTTCTCGACAAAGCCTTCACCGAACGTCGGAATGGGAATGCGGAAGGAGATGTTGCCGTTCTGGAGCTGGGTTGCGAAGTCGGGCTGTTTCAAGTTGCAGCCGATCGGCGCATCCGTGCGGCCGGTAATGGTAAACAGATCGTGCACGCCGCCGTCGGGAGTGCCGTCAGCGTTGCGGACAAAGCGCGTCTCCAGCACTGGAGCGTTCACCGTTAGAAAGCTGGGAATGATGTTGTTTGCACCGTCTAGATTGGCGATGGCTCTCTGCGGGTTCGGCGTGGGGCTGCTTCCGCCGATCACTGGTTGCGAGTGGCAAAGAAGACAGCTGTTGCCGTTGAACGCCGGTCCCAATCCCAGCAGCGGTTCGCCGGTGAGCGTGCCTTTTACTGAGGCTGTGTCACCAAAAAAGACTAGTCCGTCAAACCAGAACGTGTTCTGGTCAGGCGGAAGTCCCAAAATCGGGTTTCCTGCTCCGTTAGGGGGTTGCGGGCCTTGACGCACGCCGGGATCGACCGCCGCGGGTGTGCTTTGCGCCAGTGCGGTTTTCAAATTGAGCGAAAGCAGCATTCCCGCTGCAATAAGGCAATACAACAACACTCGAAGCAATCTGTTTTGCAAAGCTCCGTGAATGTGGGGAACCTTCATACCATTCGTCCTTTCAGGCTGTGTTCGTTAGGGCCGTTGCAGAAACGCTCTGCAAGTTTTGGTGAGTTGGTGTGTGCGCATTTCCAGCGGAGCTGTTTGGCAACAGCGGAATCGGGCCAAGGCAGCAACTCACATTGTGAGCTGGATTTATGAAGGAAGGTTGAAAGGGAGTAAAAAAAAGTTTGCCGGAATTCCAAAACGGCACGCGTCTCAAGTACCAGATTGGGAATGCTGAATTTTTTCTAAATCGAAATGATTGCTACTACCTGGGCCCCGGCCCCTTTCGGCGATGATGATCTTCCGCAGTGAGCAGGCGTAGAACAGCCGATGGAGTAATCGGGTCCATGGTGTCTGCTTCAAACTGCCCTTTCCGCTCTCTCCCATCCAGAATCGGTTTCAGCTTGAGGTTTTTCTTGTATGGGTATATCGTGTCGAGGATTCGCACCAGACCCGTTTGACCGAAAAGAATGTTGCCCGAACGAGGTTGCCCGGCAATCGCCCATCAAATCCGAATAACGAGAGGCCCACAATGGCCACAAGTCCGACACCTGATGCAGTACTGGAACTAAACGTAGAAAAGAATGGTGATCAAACCATCGTTCGTGGGACCGGCAGAATCACCGCCGCCACCACCGAACACTTCCAATCCACCATCCGCGGAATTATCCCTGACACCAAGCGGATCGTGCTGGATCTTACGGGAGTTGACTACATTGATAGCTCCGGCCTGGGCGCGCTGGTGAGTGTCTATATGGCCGCCGGCAGGTCGCAATGCGAACTGGAACTGGCCAATCCGAAGCCCCGTGTACGCGATTTGCTCAACCTCACTAAGGTTTCGTCTATTTTTGAAAACCACCAGTTCGGTGGGCTCTGATCCAATCAGATTGCTGAGATCGCCTTCATCGCGGGACATCACCGTTTCGGGACGCGCCCAGTCAATTTGCCTGGGCGCGTGATACGACCATGCTGGAGGGGAACAACACAGTCCAACCTTCAATGACACGGCAAATCCTGCCAGCTGAAAGCATGCCGGAGCATACGCCGGCCGTGTAGCTATCAAGACGTTCCGGGTTCCTTCTCTCTCATCATTTATTTCAAATAACTTCGCGTTCACCGCCCGGAAAAGTTTCGTAGGCTTCTTGCAACTCGCTACGCTGGATGTTTAAAATAAGCGGAACGAAAGCAAAAAAATTGATTGTTTTAGCCAGCCCTATGCGGTCGGCTACGGGTACTCAGCAACTGGCAACTTCAAGCCAATTGGGCGCGACGCGCATCGCGCCTTCTGAGATTTCCACAAGCATGAGCAAGCTCTTCCGGATGAGATTCCACTCCCGGGCGCCTTGCAAAACTTAAATTATTGCTCAAAACAGAGCAATGGCTTCACTTCTCTCCTACGGATTCAGATGAGCGGAGACACTGTTCCATTTATCGGAGAGAAAATATGAAATCTTTAGCCTTCATTGAGGCGATATAAGATGTTTTTCTTTTTTTCGCGCGCTGCTCGTGTCCTTTGTCTTTGGAGCCGCAGGTGAACCCAGTCTATTCCGCTCAGGAGTGCCAACTTTCAGATGCGCAGTCCGGCATCTGGATTGCGCAGGCAATCGATCCCGCGAGTCCTGCTTTCAACATTGCAGAATATGTTGATATTCGCGGTCCGCTTCGCCCGGATTTTTTTGCAGCCGCGTTGCGCCAGGTAGTGAATGAGAGTGATGCTTTGCGCGTCCGTATCTCTTCACAGCCTGAGGGAGTGCGCCAGTTTGTCACGGTCTTATTAGATTGGGAGTTGCCCGTTATCGACTTCAGTTCTCAGACTGAACCGTTCGCAGCTGCCGATGCATGGATGCACGAAGAGTTTGCGCGCCCGGTCCAGCCCGATCGGGAACCACTGTTCTTTTATGCATTGCTTCGTCTCGGCCCTGAGCGCTTTTTCTGGTATGTGCGTTATCACCATTTGTGCATGGATGGTTTCGGCGGCGCACTAATTGCCAAGCGTACGGCGGAGATATATTTGGCGCTTGCCCAGAACGCCCCCATGCCACCGTGTACTTTTCAATCCTCTCTCAATCTGCTTGATGCAGAAGAGGAATATCGACGCACTGCACGTAAGAGGGATCGCGAGTATTGGCTGGCGGCTCTGAGTGCGCCTCCCGATGCCGTTACCCTCTCAGGCAAGTCGCTCGTTAAGTCGCGCACCTTCGTCCGCCATAGTGGTTGCTTGTCCGCAAAGCTCACTGCATCACTGGTTTCTATGGGAAAAATGCTTGGCGCCAGTTTGACCCAAGTGCTTGAGACGGCCGCCGCACTTTACCTCCATCGCCTCACCGGAGCAGATGATGTAATTCTGGGATTGCCCCTAACGGCCCGCGTCGGACCCAAGATGCGCAATATTCCCGGCATGATTTCAAACATTTTGCCATTGCGCATTAATTTTTCTCAAAGCGGGACCTTTGCCGATCTGGTAACGCAGGTGGTGAAGCGCAAAGCGGAAATGATGCGCCACCAGCGCTATCGTGCTGAAGGTCTGCGGCATGACCTGGGGCTGCAACCATCAGACCCAAACATCTATGGCTTGCTTGTGAACGTAATGTCATTTGATTACGACCTCAATTTCACTGGATGCAAAGCGACGACGCACAATTTGTCCAACGGTCCCGTCGATGACTTTGCCATTGTTGTTTACGATCGCCAGGACGGATCCGACCCGCGCATTGACTTTGACGCGAATCCCGCACACTACACGCGGGAAGAAGTCGCTGCTCATCAGCAGCGATTCATTTCGCTGTTGCAGCAGTTAGTTTCCCCTGAACTTCCGCTTGCTGCCTATGGGCTCTTGTTGCCGGACGAGCTAAACACGGTAATCTCCAGTTTCAATGCCACTGTGCACCCGGTTACTGAAGCCACCTTGCCGCAACTCGTGGAAGCCCAGGTGGCCCGCACTCCTGATCTCACGGCCATTGTTTTTGACGAGCGCTCCTTGACCTACGCTGAGCTAAATGCCCGTGCCAACCAGCTGGCTCGTCACCTTTGCACCATGGATATTGGGCCGGAAGCGCTGGTTGGAATTTGCCTGCCGCGTTCGACGGAAATGGTCGTTGCTTTGCTGGCCGTGTTGAAAACGGGAGCCGCCTATCTGCCTCTGGATCCGGAATATCCGCAGGCGCGACTTGCCGAGATGTTGCAGGATGCGGCGCCTGCCTGCGTACTTACCGCGTCCGCGCTTTCTTTGCGTTCGCAAAATGCAAAAGCACTTGTGCTCGATTCCGCGGACATAACTCAAACTCTCCACCACGCGCCAGATCACAACCTCAGCGACGCAGAACGGCGTCGTCCGCTTCTACCGCAGCATCCCGCCTATGTCATCTATACGTCGGGTTCCACGGGCAGACCCAAAGGGGTGGTTATTGAGCACCGGAGCGTCGCCACGTTTATTGCCTGGGCAGGCAGCGTATTCAGCGGGGAAGAGTGGAGCGGCGTGCTGGCCTCAACGTCCATTTCTTTCGATCTTTCTGTGTTCGAGCTGTTCGCCACGCTGAGCCACGGTGGCACCGTGCTGCTGGCCAATTCAGCGCTGGATCTGCCGACGCTTCCCGCGCGTGATCAAGTGCGCCTGATCAACACGGTGCCGTCCGCTGCCAGAAGTTTATTGGATTCCGGCAGCCTGCCCAGCTCACTATGCACAGTTAACCTTGCCGGTGAAGCCTTGCCCAATGCGCTGATGCAGGCCCTTTATAGCCGTGAGCACATCAAGCGTGTGCTTAATCTCTACGGGCCGACAGAGGCCACAACTTATTCGACCTTTGGTCTGTGCTCGCGGAAGGCGCAGCATGAACCCGGCATCGGTTCTCCTATCTGGAATACTCGCGCATACGTGCTCGATCATTACCTGCAAGCCCTTCCCGTGGGATCCACCGGCGAACTCTATTTATCAGGCGCTGGTTTGGCGCGAGGATATCTCAATCGACCCGGACTTACGGCGGAGCGTTTCATTGCCGATCCTTTTTCTCCGAGCGCGCGGATGTACCGCACGGGCGACCTCGTACGTTGGCAGCCGGACGGGACTCTTGAGTTCATGGGCCGTGCCGACCAGCAAGTAAAGATCCGTGGGTTCCGCATTGAGCTTGGCGAGATCGAAGCAGCGCTCACGGCGCAACCCGAAATCAAACAAGCAATCGTTATTGCTCGTGAGAATGGCGCTTCCGGCAAGCAAGTTGTGGCCTATATCGTTCTTGCCGACGAGAAGCCATTTGATCAGCCAGCTTTACAGCAGCGTCTGGCAGAACGGCTGCCCAGGCACATGTTGCCTTCAGCGATCGTGGTGCTGCCGGTTTTGCCGCTTACGCCCAACCGCAAGATAGATCGTCGCGCTTTGCCTCCGCCGGAATGGCGCGCCAACGGCAATGCCCCTCCGCGTACACCGGACGAGGAACTACTCTGCCATATTTTCAGTGAAGTGCTGGCACTCGATCGCATTGGGATCCATGACAGCTTTTTCGATCTTGGCGGCCATTCGCTTATGGCGATGCAGCTTCTCAGTCGCATCCATGCGATGTTCGGCATTGACTTGCCAATACGCTTTTTCTTCGATTCACCGACGGTCGCGCAACTGGCAACCCAGTTCGGCCGGTTTGAGAAGGACGAATTGCCTGTAGACGCTCAGCCTCGCCCTGAACGCCTCCCGGTTTCGTTTTCGCAAGAGCGTCTGTGGTTCATTGATCAACTGGAAGGAAGCAGCGCGCAATATCATATCCCAGAGGTGCTTCGTCTCCGGGGCGATTTAGACATTCCCGCCCTTAAATCTGCTATGAACGAAATGATTCAGCGGCATGAGAGTCTGCGCACCTGCTTCGCGCAGATCGACGGCGAACCCGCACAGGTTATCCGCCCGCGCCTGACTCTTGAAGTGGCTTTGATTGATTTGAGCGCGGTCAATTCGTCCCAGCAGCAGCAAGAATTAAAAGCTGCTTTGCACAAGGAGTGGGAGGAACCATTCGATCTTACGCGTGGGCCTCTGCTGCGCGCAAAGCTGATCAAGCTCTCAGCGCAAGAGCATATTTTCCTTCGAACGTTCCACCACATTGTGGCTGACGGCTGGTCAGAA
>DASXJO010000887.1:0-1548 GCA_036497385.1 Candidatus Angelobacter sp.
TATGTTCTGGTTGCTCCCGCCGGCTTCACGTTGACCGGCATGGACGATCCGCAGTGTCCTGAAATCAACCGGCCGCGCGATCCCAATGGTCTAGGCTTGTTGCCGATCTTCATCATGAACGGTCCTGGCGATGCGCCGACACCCGACAATCCATTTCCACAGGATCCCTACGCGGAAATGCCTTTTGAAGTGGGCGACTTCGTTGACGTCATCGCGACCCAAGAAGTTGACGATGCGGGCCCGTATATGACGGCCACAGAAGTTGTAGGCAATGTCGGCAGCTATACCGCTCCTGGCATCGATCCCGCTTACATTGTGGTGGAAGTCACCATCATGGGCACGTCAGGTATGCCTGATCCTCTGTTCCCGCAGGAAGCCGGCGTAAGAACCAGAGTGGAAGGCATGATGACGGATTCCACGCGCAACATCGATGTCTCAGCCATCGATATGGATTGCAACGGCAACGTGACTTTCCGTGAACCAGCATGGGTATCAAATTTCACGGTAGAGCCAGGATTGCCGGGCATCGGCAAAAAAGGCCGTTGGCGCGTTCGCTTCCCGCAGGGCGGCAACTTTGAACCTCCTACGCAGAACATTGGCGCACGCATCAGCGGCGGCGTACTCGGCAAAAACAAGAGCGGTCTGGATTTCGACGAGTACCAGTTGCCCACTGGAGAATTTCTCTATCCGGAACTTCTGGTGCCGGGCAATCCTCCGCCACGTAACAATTTCCGCGACTTCCAATATCTCGTCAACGGCTCAGGCCCACTGCCTTTGATTGGCAGCGTGTTTGAGAGCACGCAGCTTCAGTTGGGACTGGCGCCATCGAATTTCTATCCCAACCAGAACTCAATCCAGCTCAATCCGTTCCCGGATGATACGCTGCCTCCGCTGACGTGTACACCTGGCACCTTCACTTCAGTTGCGCGGCCAGTCTTTACCTCGGCGCCGAATCCGCCGTTCGCGGGCGTGACAGTCACTCTGGATGGCACGGCAAGTACTCCTCCGACCGGTCCCTTCGCTTGGTCGCAGATCATCAATCCTGGCGATCCGGTTGTAACGATTCTGAACGCCAACAAAGCTAAAGCTAGCTTCGTAGCTCCGGTAGTAGCAGGACCGCAGAACCTGGCGTTCCAGCTCATTGTGGGCGGCGACGGATTTACTCCGGCTTCAGCTCCAGCAACCGTGTTGGTGCCGATCGTTGTTCCTGCGCCGAATACGCCTCCGACCGTGACTGCCTCTGCTTCGGGAAATCCCGTCGCCAGCGGCACACCGGTAACGCTCACGGCCAGCGCAGTTGATCCGGCGAGCGGCGCCCTCACCTTTAATTGGACGGCTCCGGCTGGAATCGTTCTTACACCGGCTGCGCCCGATGGCTCACTGCAAACCTTCACCGCGCCTATCGTGCCGCAGCTCACAGCGCCACAGACACTCACGTTCTCAGTAACGGCGACAAGCGCTGCCAGCGGTTTAACCAGCGCTCCAGTAACTGTGGTCGTGGTTGTGAATCCGCAGGCTGACATTATTCAAGTCACCGTGGCGACCTAC
>DASXJO010000888.1:0-1895 GCA_036497385.1 Candidatus Angelobacter sp.
ATTTCACAAATGCTCAACATTCCGGCCGCCGGGTGAGGATGTTTTACTTCGCTGGCGCGCAGATCGTCTGTGTACTGCTCTAGAAACTGGATCGTACCGGCGCGTGTTTTCTTAAATTGCTCAGTGGCCTCAGCCAGCGTGGCAAACCGGCCAATGGGCTTTGCTACCTCTGGTGATTCCATTTTGTTGGTGCGATTAGGGATCATATGCAGAAAAGCGCCTTCACGATTTGGCGCGTCAGCAGAACGCGGCGTGCGCTGGGTGCTGATCAGCTTAAGCTGGATACCTTCCGCGGTTGTCAAATGTTCAATTGTGTCAAGCACAGACCAGCGATCAGGCGCAGGTTTTACATGGCTCTGTTCTTCAGAGATACCGGCAAAGCTGTTTAGGAATATGTCGCGGCTTGCCTGTAACTGAGCCAAAACGAACGGCTTGTCAATGACAATTGCCTGTGCAGGATTAGGCTGTGCGCTCATGGTTAGTGTGCTCCTACTACCGGCAATTCGGTGATCTTTGCCGCCGGATCAAACGGACATGGACGCCCTTCCAGATGCATTTCAAATTCGTTCCGCCACTTATCGACGATAGATATCGTCGGGATCGCGGCGGCGTCACCCAGCGGGCAGAAGCTCCTGCCCAATATGCCTTGCGCCAGGTACTTGATGTTGTCGATATCCTTACGCAGGCCACCGCCGTTGTGGAAACGCGTAAGAGTCTTCTTGAGCCAGTCTGTGCCTTCGCGGCAGGGAATACACCAGCCGCAGCTTTCATGCTGGTAAAACTTCATCACGCGCAGCGCAAATTTGACCATGCAGGTCTGGTCGTCCAGAATCACGACGCCGCCGGAGCCCAGAAATTCGCCGCGTTTGCCGAATGAGTCGAAATCCATGTTCATCTGCTCGGCTTCTTCGGCGGTCAGGACAAAGGTGGAAGATCCGCCGGGGACAACGGCCTTGAGCTTGCGTCCGTTGGGGATGCCGCCGCCTACGTCATAGATCATCTTCTTCAGCGGATAACCCAGCGGCAGCTCATATACGCCAGGCTTGTTGATGTGGCCGCTCAGGCAGAAAAGGCGGGTGCCGCCATTCTTTGGAGGGCCAAAGTCGGCGAATTTCTGGCCGCCCATAAGAATAATGTGCGGAACGGAGGCGAGCGTCTCCACGTTGTTGATGACCGTCGGCCCGCCCCAGAGCCCGACCACGGCAGGGAAGGGCGGACGAATTCGGGGGATGCCGCGCTTGCCTTCCAGCGATTCCATCAGCGCGGATTCTTCACCCACTTCATAAGCGCCAGCGCCGGTGTGCCAGCGAACGTCAAAGTCCTTGCCGCTGCCGAAAATGTTTTTGCCCAGATAGCCTTTGGCATAAGCGTCGGCAATGGCCTTGCGCATGATGTCGACGAGGTAGCGGTACTCGCCGCGAATATAAACAAAACCAACTTTCGCTCCAACGGCCAGGCCCGCGATAATCACGCCTTCAATCACCGCGTGTGGATCATGCTCCAGAATGGGACGGTCTTTGCAGGTGCCGGGCTCGCTTTCGTCGCCGTTGACGAGGATGTATTTGGCTTTATTTGTGTCCTTGGGGACAAAGCTCCACTTCATGCCGGTGGGAAACCCGGCGCCGCCGCGTCCGCGCAGGTTGGAAGCTTTGACCTCATTGATGATTTCGTCGGGCGACATGGTCAGAGCTTTTTGCACGGCTTTGTAGCCATCGAGCTTTAAGTATTGCTCGATTTCGGCCGCGTTTTTGCCAAAGCGTTGCGATACAACTTTTATTTCGTCCGGATGTGATACCAAATCAGCCATTATTTGTGTCGCCCCTACGGGGCTCTTCATTTCTCTATTTGGTTACCCAGCGCTTCCGCGCTGGGCTAGGCTCTTTCGCCCCTACGGG
>DASXJO010000889.1:0-2816 GCA_036497385.1 Candidatus Angelobacter sp.
GTCGCTTTTGATCCCGAGGGAAACGAGGGAACCCTGTTGTTGTAAATGCTGCAAAGGGCGAGCTATACAGCACCCGCTCTAATCGCCCTCATTTCTTTATGCAAACCTCCGCACAATTCTCGCAAATCAATACGAATGCAAAAAGTGCATAACGAGCATTATTTTACAAATGTTCATGACCTAACATCCAATCCGGCGGTAGGGATCCCTCACTCCGTTCGGGATTTTAGAAAATAGGGCTCCCTCGCTTCGCTTTGGGATGTTTTAACCAACCTCCACCAATCCATACCTTCTCTGCCAGTGCTGCCGGAGATGCTCCATCACGCGCTGGCGATCTCCGACAGTGATTTCCGGATCGGATTCTGAAACAAGCTTGGCAGCTTCAACCTTGGCCAGTTCCAGCAGGTTGCGGTCGCGCAGGATATTGGCGATGCGCAGGCCGGGCATTCCCGCCTGTTTGGTACCAAAGAATTCGCCGGGGCCACGCAATTCAAGATCAAGCTCGGCGATTTCAAAGCCATCCTGCGTACGCACCATTTGATTGAGGCGGCGCTCGGCTTCCGGCGAGACCTTGCCGCCGGTCATGAGCACGCAATAGGACTTGGCTGCGCCGCGCCCGATGCGTCCACGCAACTGGTGGAGTTGGGAGAGGCCGAATCGTTCAGCGTGCTCCACCACCATCACGGTGGCGTTGGGTACGTCCACGCCCACTTCAATGACAGTGGTGGAAACCAGCACGTCAATTTCACCGGCTTTGAAGCGGTGCATCATGTCTTCTTTTTCTTCAGGTCTCAGCCGGCCATGCAGCAGGCCCACGCGCAGATCAGGAAAGACTTTCTTGCGCAGCTCGTCATACATGTGAAGCGCGGCTTTCAGGCCCGTTTTCGACCGCGCACCAGCGGGCTCGGCGGCAAATTCCATTTCCTGCTGTTCCGCCGGGGCGCCCTCAATTACGGGATAGACAACGTAAGCCTGGCGGCCCAGCTTGGCCTGCTTGCGCACAAAATCCCAGACCTCATCGGCGCGCTGGTCGGAAATTTTGCGTGTAGTGATGGGAGTACGTCCAGGCGGCATCTCGTCAATCACGCTGGTATCAAGATCGCCATAGAGCGTGAGCGCCAGCGTGCGTGGAATGGGCGTGGCAGTCATCACCAGCGTGTCCGGCTCAGCATCACCTTTTTTCATGAGCTTGAAACGCTGCATCACGCCAAAGCGGTGCTGCTCATCCACGATGACAAGGCCTAACTTGTGGAACTCAACTTTTTCCTGAATCAGCGCGTGCGTCCCGATGACCAGATGCACATCACCGCGGGCGATGTGACGCCGGGCGCTGCGCTTCATGTCTTCATCCAGCGAGCCGGTCAGCAGCAGGATGCGATATCCCGCAACGTCTTCCAGGATGCGCCGGGCAGAGAAATAATGCTGCGTGGCTAGAATTTCCGTGGGCGCCATCAAAGCCACCTGATAACCGTTTTCAATGGCGATCGTCGCCGCCTGGAGCGCAACAATGGTTTTGCCGGAGCCCACGTCACCCTGCAGCAAACGGCGCATGGGAGAAGGGTGCTGCATGTCTTGCGCGATTTCTCCCAGCACGCGCTTTTGCGCGCCAGTGGGTTTGAACGGGAGGGTTCTTTTCAGCGCCGCGCGAACATTTTCTGTGAGCGCAAAAGGAATGCCAGGACGCTCGCGCAGCTTGCGGCGTTTCAGCTCCAGCCCCACTTCAAGAAAGAACAGCTCTTCAAAAATCAGGCGCTTGTGCGCGGGCGTGGCGTGATTTTGCAGGTCGGCAAAAGATTCGCCTTCCTGCGGGAAATGCACCTGGGCAAAAGCCGGCCGGCGATCAAGCAATTTCAAGCGCCGGGAAATTGCCGGCGGAATGCCATCCGCGATGTCTGCCCCAAGGTTTTCCAGCGCGCCATGAATGATGCGACGAAACCAGCGCGAGGTGAGCTTGGCGTTGGCGGCCGACTCATAGATCGGCACAATGCGCCCGACTTCAAGCGACTCAATTTCTTGGGCGGTTCCCAGATCAAGCTCGCCTTCACCGCCGCCTGCGTCATTCAGAAGTTCAAACTGTGGCTGGGTGATTTGCAGGCCGCGGCCTTTCCATCCTTCTTCCACCTTGCCATAGAGCGCAACGAGCTGCCCCGGTTTAAAGCGATCACGCAGGTATTCGCCGTGAAACCAGATGCATTTCAGGGTGGATCGTCCCTGGCCGGCAACCAGCTCAAAGATCGGCATGCCGTTGCGGGTGCGAAACACGGCGGAGTTGCGGACCTCAGCAATGACGGTGGCCATCTCTCCGGCGCGCAGCTCGCCAATGCCACGAGGATTCAGGCGGTCTTCATAGCGGAAGGGCAAATAATAAAGCAGGTCTTCAACCGTGAAAATGTTCTTTTGCGCCAGCCATTCGGCAATGCGCGGGCCAACGCCCTTTACGAATTTGACTTCTGTAGAAAGATCAAGCACTGGGATGATGATACTTTAGCTGGCGATTCACCGCAGAGGTCGCAAAGATCGCAGCCAAGGCGATTCACCGCAAAGGGCGCAAAGGGCGCAAAGGAATCTCAGGAGAATGCCTTGAGTCGGTATGGCAAAGGACGCATCCTCGGGGGCTTGGGAGTTCCCTCGACTTCGGTCGGGATTCTGCCTACGGGCTCACACGCCCGCAAACCAGGCTCAACTTCGACGCGCTCTCGGTCGCTCTTGCTCTTTCGCGCTTGCCAGGATGACAGTTGAAAAATTTGTTCTCTTACCAATTCCTGGTTGTTGAACAAACGCTACTCAGCCTAAACTGATGAAGAAAACACCGGCGT
>DASXJO010000890.1:0-1708 GCA_036497385.1 Candidatus Angelobacter sp.
TTGCGAACGTAAAGCCCCGGCAGCCCCGGTGTCTCGTGCACTTTCTGAAATGGCCCTGCGGCAAAGGCAAACAGGTAGGTGCTGATCGGCTTGGTTTCTGCGAATCGTGTTGTCCGTTGTTGTTGGCCCTGAGAAGGCACAGGTTTCGGGCTTGCAGAAGGAGTCTCCCCGGAATTGGTTTGTATCAGGGCACGGGCTTCAGCCGTGCCGTAAGATGCCAATATCTTTCGGGCTTTAGCCTCTGCGGTCGTCGGTTCTGGCGCAGTGTTTGAAATTACCTGCCAATCCGCTGGCGTGGTCACTGCCAAACGAAATTTGGCCTTCAAATCTGGCTGATCAAAACATGGAAACGCCATATCGGCGTCCATGGGAACGAATAATGTGTAGATGTATTCGCTGCCGTCATCCTTATCTTCAAAGCGGGTGATGGCCTTGCCTGCCGGCGCGACCGGCGCTTTGAAATCGATGACCACCACGTTCTCATCCAGCTTAAGCAGCTTAGCTGGAAGCTCCACGTGTCCATTTTGTATCTCGGTCGACGCTGGCTGGCCATTAACGGTCAAGCTGCTGATCGAGCCTTCCCGGAAATCCAACCATTCCGGCAATATGCCGCGCGCATCGGCGTTTTGCACAAACCGCAGCTCTTCACGCCCACTAATGAAATCTGCCTTAGGGGTGATCGTGAAGCTAAGTTGATAACGGACATCTTTCAGTTGCTGCGCTCGAAGCCGCGCCAGATCGCGCGGAATGCCCACAGGAGCGGTACTTGCGGCAGATACGGTTTTTGACTGCTGAGGTGGCGGATCCTGGCCCCATGCCACGCGGAGGCCAAAGGGCAGAAGGGCCGATAAAACAGCTGTCCACAGCGCTCGATTCGCCGATTTCCCGATGGGCCGATGACCCGATTTCTGCATCCACCCCTCCCCCCAGTACCTCAATTATGATTCCAAAGAACTTAGCTGATTCAACCCCGGCGACGCACCGGTTTAACCCCGGGGATACCTGTTCGTTTGCGCCGTAAACCGCTCTCAAACCCTTGCCAAGATCGAAGCAAATCCAAGACGCTACTAGAACGCATAAGCAAATGTAAACAAACAACTTATGTTACTTGTTGCACTTTCTTTTGTCAATGGAAATCTCGTTTTGCTGGGTTCCATTGGGCGTTTGCCACGCCACCTGATAGTCTTTCCTGTTCCCGGGAGATGCAGATTTGCACTTAAAAACTTTTTGGCAACGGCAGTTCTCCGCGTCTCCGCGTCTCCGTGGTGCGATTTTGCTTTTGGTTTTTACGGCAACTTCAATATTCGCAAATGCCCAAACCTCCAAGCCGCTGGATGGTCAACCCTGGGACTTCGGCGTTTGGGCCGGCGGCGGATTCAGCGTCCCCGGCGGAACAAAAGATACGCACGCCATCAACGTCGGCGGTCGGGTGGGCAAGGTGCTTACAGACGATCATTTCGGCGGCTTCCTGCGCGGCAATTTTGAATGGTCCGCCGACCTCATTCCCGTCTATTACCTGTGGCAGCCCGCTCCAGCTCAAAACGCCTACGCCGCTGCATTTGATCCACTCAACTTAAAGTGGAACTTTACTGGTTCTGGGCGTATTGTTCCGTATCTTGAATTGGGCGGCGGAGTGCTCTTTAGCAACCACGCAGTGCCGTTGAATACGTCGCACGTAAACTTTATAACCCATGGCACGCTGGGCTTT
>DASXJO010000891.1:0-2386 GCA_036497385.1 Candidatus Angelobacter sp.
CCACTGAAGATGACCGCACTTTCCGCCATCGCCTGATTCAGGGCGAGGTTAACGATGAGAACGCCTCGGTCATGGGTGGCGTGGCTGGCCATGCTGGCTGTTTTGCCACTTCCCTGGACGTGTCAGTTTTTGCACAATGCATGTTACGGGAAGGCACAGCCTCGGTAAAAAAGGAAACTTTTGAAGTTTTTACCCGCCGCCAGCACCTCCCTCCGGGTACTTCGCGGGCTTTGGGCTGGGATACGCCCTCCCAACCGTCTCAGTCGGGAAAATATTTTTCCTCGCGCTCATATGGCCATTTGGGCTATACAGGTACCTCACTATGGATTGACTCTGATCGTCAGCTTTCTGTCACACTGCTCACCAATCGCACATGGCCGGATCGTGGTTCGCAGTCCATCAAGCATATCCGGCCCGCTTTCCACAATGCAGTTATCGAGTCGCTTTGAGGTATTGATCGTTTGGCCCCCCGCAAAGGCAAACTCCGTGATCTCCGGACTGAGCAGCAGAACAGTGCTTCCGCCGGCCTGGATACGCTCTCCGCGTTGGAAATTGCTCGCGTCATAAACCAGGAAGATCATAAAGTTGCCGCTGCCGTGGAGCGCGCTTTGCCGCAAATCGCGCAGGCCATTGATGCCATTGCTGATGCGATTCGCAGCGGCGGAAGGCTGATTTATGTGGGCGCGGGCACCAGCGGACGCCTGGCCGCGCTCGACGCCGCCGAGTGTCCTCCCACGTTCAATACTGACCCAAAGACTGTTCAGTATGTAATTGCCGGGGGCGATAAAGCCCTGGGCCATGCCGCCGAATACAGTGAGGATTCCAGCGTCAGTGGTCGCAAAGATATCGCCAAACGGAAGCCCGGCAAGAAAGATGTGGTCGTGGGAGTGGCCGCCAGCGGTCGGACGCCATACACCTTGGGCGCCATGGAATATGCACGCAAGAAAGGGGCCAAAACCGTTGCAGTGATCTGCAACCGGGGCTCCAAGATGGGCGCTCTGGCTGATATTGAGATCGTGCTCGACGTAGGCCCAGAAGCCGTTTCCGGTTCCACGCGCATGAAGGCCGGTTCTGCACAGAAGATGGCCCTGAACCTGCTAACTACAGGAGCAATGGCCCGTCTTGGATATATCTATGGCAACCTGATGGTGAATGTCCATACCAGGAATCAAAAATTAATGGAACGTGGGCTGAATGTTTTAGAAAAAGCTGCTGGGGTTGACCGTCCAACTGCATCCAAAACTCTTGGCACGGCCAGAAATCAGGTGGCAATAGCTCTCGTAATGCTCAAAACCGGTTTGGATCGCACACAGGCAGCTAAAAGACTCAAAAGCGTTAAGGGAAATGTCCGAGAGGCGATCGCACAAGGTCATTTAAAATGAAGCTAGTCCCTAAGCCACCGAATGGCAGTTCCAGCCAGATAGAAACGCTGTTGTCCGCAGGCGATCCCGGTTTCAAAAAGCCGGTGATGCGCAGCCGGACCATTCGGATTAACTTCAGGGACGGAGCTGTTGCACCAGAGAGCCTTATGGATAAATTTGTAATTCGTGGTGGCAATCCCCTGGTGGGAAGCGTACGCATTAGCGGCGCAAAGAATGCCGCTTTACCCGCAATGGCCGCCGCCATCCTTACCGACGAGCCCGTGATTCTGGAAAATATTCCTGACGTTCGCGATATCCAGACGGAGCGCAACCTGCTGGTCTCAATGGGCGCGGACGTGGAATTGGGTTATGGACGCGCTTCCCATCGCACCACCATTTCCTGCAACAACCTGGTCAATCCTGAAGCCGCTTATGAATTGGTAAAGACCATGCGTGCATCCACGCTGGTACTTGGTCCGCTGCTCGCGCGCATGGGACGTGCCCGCGTTTCCCAGCCGGGCGGCTGCGCCATTGGCGCGCGGCCTATCGATCTTCATATCAAAGGTCTGGAACGACTCGGCGCTTCCATTAAGCAGGAGCATGGCTATATTGAAGCCAGTGCGGACCGGCTGCGGGGTGGTCGCATCATTTTCGATAAGATCACCGTCACCGGCACTGAAGACCTGATGATGGCTGCAACTCTCGCCGAAGGCGAAACCATCATGGAAAATTGCGCGCGCGAGCCGGAAGTCACGGACCTGGCTGCGCTGCTCACCAAGATGGGAGCCAAGATTTCGGGCGCGGGAACGCACACCATCCGCATCCATGGCGTGGAGAAGCTTCACGGCGCGCGGCACCGCATCATCCCTGATCGCATTGAGGCTGGCACATTTGTGATTGCCGCCGTGCTCACCGGAGGCGACCTGCAGCTTACTAACTGCGACCCTTCGCACCTCGGCTCGTTAATTCAAAAGCTGGAAGAGTGCGGCGTGAGCATCAAGTCCGGAACTGACTCCATGCGCGTG